>NZ_JBFULD010000222.1:0-7007 GCF_056400505.1 Terrabacter sp. P5_B1 | reverse complement strand
AGCGGATGGCTTGCCCCGGACCGACCCCGACGATGTGGAGCGCGACCACGAGGTCGTCGACCACCTCGACCGTGAGCCGCTGGCCGAGGCGCAGGAGGCGCAGGCCGCTCGACTCGAAGGCCGGCGCCTCGAACGCCAGCTCGACGCCGTCGTCCCGGAGCACGCTGCCGGTGTGGGTCTCGGGGTCGAAGCGGTGGACGGTGGCCTGCATGCTCCTGATCCAACCAGATGCCCGGTGCTGCAGGACGGCTCGTGTGGCCGCGCCGAGGCCGAGGCGTCGCGCCTCGGACAGGCTCCGGGCGTCGTCGACGTCGGTGCGCAGCCGCGGGAGGGGCAGTTCGAGCCGCACCGCACCGTCGGCCTCGTGTCGCGAGGCGCTCCCGGCTCCGAAGCGAGGCGTGAAGTCGCGACCGCAGCGCAGCACCGTGCCCGTGCCGTCCGCGTCGGGCACGAACGACTCAGGCTGCCGCCCTGCGGCCTCGAGGGCCGCTCGCAGGGACTCGCCGTCGAGGGCAGGGAGGTCGCCGAGCAGCGCGGCCACGGGCGCGCCGGACCCGGCTGCACGCATACCTGCGGAGATGGCGTCGTTGAGTCCCGTGCCCGGGTCGGGCACGACGTGCACCCCGCGGGCCCGCCATGCTGTGGACAGACCAGCGTCGCTGCTGACGAGGACCAGGTGATCCGCGTCGACCGCCCGCAGGGCGGCCGAGAGCGTGTCGGTGGCGATCGCGGCACTGAGGTCGGGGCGGTCCGCGCCGACCGCACGGGCCAGGCGGGACTTGCCGCGGCTCGTGTCCTTGACGGGGACCACGACGTGCCAGCGGATGGACCGGCCGGCTGCGGGGTGCGCGGGGTACGCGGGGTACGTGGGGTACGTGGGGGAGGAGGTCGACATGCTGGCGATATCGTCCCACTCGCCGCGCTGCTGCTCGACACCGCGCCGCGAGGTGGACAAGATGAAGGCCAGCCACGTCGACCGGCGTGCGCACGACGAGAAGGACGTGACAACGTGACTGCCGGCGCACGCAAGAGGCGGCTGCCCTGGGCCTACCGCTCCGTGGCGTTCGTGCTCCGGCCGCTGTTGATGCGGGTGACGAAGCGCGACTGGCGCGGCCTCGAGAACATCCCGGCCGAAGGCGGGTTCGTCGTGTCGACCAACCACATCTCCTACGTCGACCCCATCGTCTTCGCGCACTTCATGTTCGACAGCGGTCGCGAGGCGTACTTCCTCGGCAAGGACAGCCTCTTCGCGATCCCGGTCGTCGGGTGGTTGCTGAAGAAGTGTGGCCAGATCCCGGTCTACCGGAACTCGGTCGCGGCGACCGACTCGTACCGCGCCGCGGTCGACGGGGTGCGCGCCGGCAAGGCGCTGGGCATCTTCCCCGAGGGCACCATCACGCGCGACCCCGACCTGTGGCCGATGCGCGGCAAGACCGGTGCCGCCCGGGTCGCCCTCGAGACGCGCTGCCCGCTGATCCCGGTGGCGCAGTGGGGTGCACACGAGATCCTGTCCCCCTATGGCCACCGGCCCTCGCTCTTCCCGCGCAAGACGATGATGATGTATGCCGGTCCGCCCGTCGACCTGTCGGACCTCTACGGCCGACCCATCGACGCGTTGATCCTCCGCGAGGCGACCGACCGGCTCATGGACCGCATCACCGACCTGCTCGAGGTGCTCCGTGACGAGAAGCGCCCGACCGAGCGGTTCGACCCGCGCACTCGCGGTATCCCCGAGGTCGGGAGCCCCTTGAAGCATGAGGAGATCGGGCGTCACCGGCGATCGAAGGACGCGGACGGGAACCGCTCGTGACGCGGGTCGCGGTCCTGGGCAGTGGCAACTGGGGCACCGCGTTCGCGATGATTCTGGCTGACGCCGGCTGCGACGTCACCATGTGGGCCCGCCGCAGGGAAGTCGCTGACGCCGTCAACGCCGGGCGCAACGACGCCTACCTGCCGGAGCTCGAGCTGCCGGCGACGGTCCGCGCCACGGTCGAGACCGGCGAGGCGCTCGACCGCGCCGACCTCGTCGTGCTCGCGGTGCCCTCGCAGACCCTCCGGGACAACCTGAGCCAGTGGGGCGACGCGATCCCCGCGGGCGTGCCGGTCGTCTCCCTGATGAAAGGGGTCGAGCTCGGCACGACGATGCGCATGAGTGAGGTCATCGCCGAGGCGGGAGACGTCGAGCAGGATCGCGTCGTGGTCGTGTCGGGGCCCAACCTCGCCACCGAGATCGCCCGTCGACAGCCGGCGGCCGCAGTCGTCGCGTGCCACGACATGGCGACGGCGGAACTGGTGGCTGCCGCCTGCGCGACGCCCTGGTTCCGGCCCTACACCGACACCGACGTGACGGGTGCGGAGGTGTGTGGTGCGACGAAGAACGTCGTGGCCCTGGCCTCCGGCATGGCCGAGGGCATGGGCTTCGGTGACAACACGAAGGCCACGATCATCACGCGCGGGCTGGCCGAGACGACGCGCCTCGGTCTGGCGCTCGGTGCGGACCCGCAGACGTTCATGGGGCTCGCCGGCGTCGGTGACCTCATCGCGACGTGCATGTCCCCGCTCTCGCGCAACCACAGCTTCGGTGTCCGGCTGGGGCGCGGCATGACCGTCGCGGAGGCCACGGCCGAGCTGCGCACGACGACCGAGGGGGTGAAGTCGTGCGAGTCGATCCTCACCCTCGCCGAGCAGCACGACGTCGAGATGCCGATCTGCGAGCAGGTGGTCGCCGTCATCCGCGACGGGCACCCGGCCAGCGAGGTGGGGCCGCGCCTGATGTCCCGTGACCTCAAGGCCGAGAAGCGCTGAGGGCGTATGCCGTCCGCCCCCTAGGTGCGGGACGGGTAGGCGTGGACCACGGCCCTGGTGAGCTTGGGCGTCGTGCGCACGAGGTCCGCCTCGGCTCGATGGGCGAGGACGTGCGCGTCGGCCAGGCTCGTGGCGGCGTGGACGTCGAGCTCGGCCTCGGCATGGATCTCGTGGCCGATCCAACGCATGCGGACGCTGCGCACAGCCGTCACTCCGGGGACCTCGGCGAGGGTGGTCTCGGCTGCCTCGACGATCTCCGGCTCGACGCCGTCCATGAGTCGGCGCACCACGTCGCGGCCGGTGGAGCGCAGCACCATGACGATGGCGACGGTGATGGCGAGGCCCACGGCCGGGTCGGCCCAGTTCCAGCCGATCGCGAGGCCTCCTGCCCCGACGAGAACCGCCAGTGACGTGAAACCGTCGATGCGGGCGTGGTACCCATCGGCGACCAGGGCCGCTGACCCGATGGCCCGTCCCTCTCGGATGCGGAACAGGGCAACGGTCTCGTTGCCGAGGAAGCCGATCAAGCCGGCCAGCGCGACCCAGCCGACGTTCCCGACCGGCGCGGGGTGCAGCAGCCGGTCGACGGCCTCCCAGCCGGCGACCACGGCGGACAGGGCGATCATGGCGATGACGAAGAGCCCGGCCAGGTCCTCGGCGCGGCCGTAGCCATAGGTGTAGCGCTTCGTCGCAGCGCGCCGACCGAGGGCGAAGGCGATCCACAACGGCACTGCGGTCAGGGCGTCCGAGAAGTTGTGGATGGTGTCGGCCAGCAGCGCGACCGAGCCCGACGCGGCGACCACGAGGAGCTGGGCGACGGCGGTGAGGCCGAGCACGGCGAGGCTGATCTTCACGGCACGGATCCCGCGGGCGCTCGACTCGAGGGCCGAGTCGATGGAGTCGGCGGCGTCGTGCGAGTGGGGCGCGAGGGCGTGCCGCAGTGCACCCCACAGGCCGTGAGCGTGCTCGTGCTGGTGGTCATGCTCGTGCTCGTGGGAGAGGCTCATCGCGGGTGTTCCGTGTCTGTGGGCGTGACGGCTGCAGCCGTGGACGAGTGGTGGGCCCTGCTCTCCGGGGAGGCAGCGGTCCACCCTGTCAGCATGTGCGGGCCGGGGCCAACGCGGGGGGCGTGATGGACAGCCGGCCCGGGAACCCTCTACACGGTCGGGGCGAGAACGCGGTCCACGACGGGCAGCGCGCGGGCACGGTGCACCATCCAGGTCAGCGGCCGGCGGAGCAGCAGCCAACCGAGTCCGGCGACCGCGGCGCCGAGCACCAGCCCGGCCACGACGTCGTGGGGGTAGTGCGCCCCGACGTAGACACGGGTGGCGGCCATGAGCAGCGCGGCGACAAAGGCGACGGCCCCCAGTCGCTTCGACACGATGAAGAGTCCGGCGGCGGCGGCCCCCGCCATCACCGCGTGGTCGGACGGGAAGGACCAGTCCGTGGTCCGGTCGATGAGCACCAGCGCCGACGGGTGCGCGGCATACGGCCGTGCCTCGGCCACGAGCGCCGCGACCGGCTGGTTCACGGCGACGGCAAGCAGGGTGCCGAGCCCCGCCCAGATCGCCGCAGCGAGCAGCCGGTCACTGTCGCCGCGTCGCCGCCAGACACCGACGAGGATCAGCGCCGCGAACACGACGAGGCCGTACTTCGCGTAGGCCACGGCCGGGGCATGCAGCCAGGTCGAGGTACGCGCGAAGTCGTTGACGTGCAGGAACAGAGCGGTGCTGAGGTCGAGCAGGTTGCCCACGGAACGATCCTTCGGATGGGAGGCGACGACGACCGCAGGGTCGCCGCGGCCGGACCCCACTCTCCCGGACGATTCTGAGGGGAATCTCAGAGATCGACTCAGACGGAGTCCAGGGCCTGGGCGAGATCGGCCCAGAGGTCGTCGACGTGCTCGATGCCGACGGAGAGGCGCAGCAGGTTGACCGGCACCTGCTCGGACTCCGAGGGGTGGCGACGACGGCGCTCGAGCTGGGACTCCACGCCACCGAGGCTCGTCGAGTGCAGCCACAGGCGAGTGGCGGAGCACACCTGTTCCGCGGCAGCGGCGTCGCCCGCGACGTCGATCGACAGGATGGCGCCGGCCCCCGGATAGCGGACCCGCGCCACCGACGGGTGGTCCGAGAGTCGTCGGGCCAGCTCCGCCGCGGTGGCGCTCGCCCGTTCGAACCGCACGGAGAGCGTGCGCAGCCCGCGGAGGGCGAGGAAGACCTCCATCGGCCCGGCGATCGCCCCGTGCAGGGTGCGGTGGCGGCGCAGGCGCTCGCCGATCTCGCGGCCACGGCCGGTGTCGGCCACGACGGTCGCACCGAGCACGACGTCACTGTGTCCTGAGAGGTACTTCGTCACCGAGTGCACGACGATGTCGGCGCCGAGGGACAGTGGGCGGCAGAGCAGCGGCGTCGAGAGGGTGTTGTCGACGACGCTCGTCACCCCGAGCTCGCGTGCGCGGGCGAGCACGACGTCGAGCTCCGTGACGTCCATGAGCGGGTTCGTGGGCGACTCGAGCCACAGCAGCTCGGCTGACTCGAGGGCGTCGAGGAACCCTGCCGTGTCGGTGGCGTGGACGCGTACGACGGTGCCGCCGGCCTCCTCGTGGGCCGCGAGCAGGTCGCCGGTCCCGTTGTACGTGGTGTCGGGCGCGACGACCGTGCCTCCCTCGGGGACGAGCGACAGCGCTGCCGAGATGGCTCCCATGCCGGAGGCGTGCACGAGCGCGCGACCGCCCTCGAGGCCCCCGAGGGCCTCCTCGAAGGCGTTCCACGTGGGGTTGCCGGACCGGGCGTAGTTGACGGCGCCGTCGGCGGCATACGTGGAGGTGAGCTCCACGGGCACGTTCACGGACGCACCGGGGGAGGGCTCCGGGCGACCGGACGCCACGAGGAACGTCTCCACCTGCATCTGCTGCGCATCCTCTTCCCTGACCACGCCGTCAGCGTACGAGGGGGTCCGGAAGGTCGGGATAGAGTCTCGTCTGATGACCACGGACCAGCCCCAGCCCGACCAGCCGAGCCGCCGCCCCCGCGTCGCCATCGTCTTCGGAGGACGTTCCTCCGAGCACGCCGTCTCCTGCGCCACCGCAGCGGGGGTGCTCCGGGCGATCGACCGGAGCAAGTACGACGTCGTGCCGATCGGCATCTCCCGCGACGGCCAGTGGGTCCTCGCCGCCGACGACCCGAGCCGCTTCGAGCTGACGGCGAGCCGCACGCCCGAGGTCGAGCCGAGCGCCGCCCACGTCGTCCTGCCGCTGTCGACGCGGGAGAGCTCGCTCACCGTCCTCGAGGCGGGTCAGCCGCCTCAGGAGCTCGGGCAGGTCGACGTCGTCTTCCCGCTGCTGCACGGCCCCTTCGGCGAGGACGGCACGCTCCAGGGCTTCCTCGAGCTCTCGGACGTCCGCTATGTCGGCTCCGGGGTCTTCGCCTCGTCCGCGGGCATGGACAAGCACTACATGAAGGTCGTCTTCGCCGGGCACGGCCTTCCCGTCGGGCCGTATGCCGTCATCACCGACCGCGCGTGGCGCACCGACCGGGCGGCCGCCATGGACGCGTGCGCCGGCCTGCGCTACCCGCTCTTCGTCAAGCCCGCCCGGGCCGGCTCGTCCATGGGGATCACCAGGGTCGACGAGCCCGCGGGCCTGGAGGCCGCCATCGAGGTCGCCCGCGAGCACGACCCCAAGGTGCTCGTCGAGGAGGGCATCGTGGGACGCGAGATCGAGTGCGCGGTGCTCGAGGGCCACGGCACGACCGGGCCGCGCACGTCCGAGGTCGGCGAGATCGCCATCCACGACAACCACGCCTTCTACGACTTCGAGGCGAAGTACCTCGCCGAGGCCGACGTCGACCTCAGCTGCCCGGCCGACGTGCCCGAGGAGGTCGCCAAGGAGGTGCGGCGTCTCGCCGCGGAGGCCTTCGAGTCGCTGGGCTGCGAGGGGCTTGCGCGCGTCGACTGCTTCTACACCGACGACGGCCGTGTCGTCATCAACGAGATCAACACGATGCCGGGCTTCACCCCGCACTCGATGTACCCCCGGATGTGGGCGGCCTCGGGCCTGGAGTACCCCGACCTCATCGACGAGCTCGTCTCGCTCGCGCTCGAGCGCCGCACCGGCCTGCGCTGACCCGTCCCGAACCGAGCACTCGAKGGTGGGSRTGCGTCGAGTGCCCATTTCCCGGCGTGGGGAACTGAGCACTCGA
>NZ_JBFULD010000221.1:0-7065 GCF_056400505.1 Terrabacter sp. P5_B1 | reverse complement strand
GGTGGGGGCCGCCTGCGCTGCGGCCGCCGGAGCCAGGGCGAGCGCCGCCACGGAGGCGGCGCCCCCGATGAGCAGGCTGCGCCGGCTGGGCGCGGGGCGCGCGGGGATGGTGAGGTCGGACATGGGCTGTGCTCCGTTTCAGGTTCGGTTCACGCTTGCGTCGAGGGGTCGGAAAGGGGGGTCCGGCGGGCTACTTCAGGCCGGTGGTCGCGATGCCCTCGATGAAGCGCTTCTGGAAGATGAGGAAGACCACGAGGATGGGGATGATGACGACCGTCGCGCCTGCGAGCAGCAGCCCGTAGTTCGTGCTGTTCTGGCCGGTCGAGTAGAGGGCGAGTGCCACCGGGAGGGTGTAGCGGTCCTCGGACTGCGCCACGACGAGCGGCCACAGGAAGTTGTTCCAGCTGCCGAGGAACGTCAGGATCCCGAGCGTCGCCAGGGCGGGACCGCACAGCGGGAGGATGATCCGGAAGAAGATCCGCAGCTCACCGGCGCCGTCGACGCGGCCCGCGTCGAGCAGGTCCTTGGGCAGCCCGAGGATGAACTGGCGCATGAGGAAGACGCCGAACGGGCTGACGAGGAACGGCAGGAAGAGGCCGGGGATCGTGTCGATGAGTCCGGCGTTCGCGACGAGGACGAAGAGCGGCACGAAGGTCACCACGCCGGGGATCATCAGGGTGCCCATGACGGCGATGAAGATGGCCTTCTTGCCCTTGAAGTCGAGCATGGCCAGGGCGTAGCCGAGCATCGAGCAGAAGATGAGGTTGCCGGCCGTCACGACGACTGCGACGAGGATGGAGTTGGTGAAGTACTTCCCGAAGCTCAGCTTGTTGAACAACTGCGTGTAGTTGTCGAGCGAGGCGTGCTGGGGCAGCCAGGTCGGCGGGATCTGGCGCAGCTCGCCCTCACCCTTGAAGCTGCCGAGCACCATCCAGATGAACGGGGCGATGACGGCGACGAGCGCGACGACGARCACGAGGTAGAGCCACCAACGGCCGCCCTGGCTCGCGCCGACCATGCCGGACCCGGTCCTGCCCGAGCGGGCGCGCCGGTTCGCCCGGCCCGGTGCGGGGGCCGGTCCGGTCGGCCGCTGTGCGGTGTCGACGGACATGGTCAGGTCCTCTCTCGGAGCAGGCGGAACTGGAGCGCCGTGACGATCGCGATGACGACGAAGATGAGGTAGCTCATCGCCGATGCGAGGCCGTAGTTGCCGAAACCGAACTGCTGGTAGGTGTACATCGACAGCGAGATCGTGCTGTTGAGTGGACCGCCCTGGGTCATGACGAACGGCTCCTCGAAGAACTGGAGGTAGCCGATGGCGGTGGTCACCATGACGAAGAGCAGGGTCGGGCGCAGCAGCGGCATCGTCACGAAGTGGAACCGCTTCCACGCGCTCGCGCCGTCGATGGCGGCGGCCTCGTGGAGCTCGGCGGGCACCGCCTGGAGGCCGGCGAGGAAGATGATCATCGCCGTGCCGAAGTTGCGCCACGACGCCATGAGGATCAGCGAGGGCATCGACCAGTTCGGGTCACCGAGCCAGTKGGGGCCGGTGATGCCGGCCCAGGCGAGCGCCGTGTTGATGAGGCCGCCGGGGTCCTGCAGCAGGAAGCGCCACACGACGGCGACGGCGACGATCGAGGTGATCACCGGCATGTAGAAGCCGAGGCGGAAGACCGCGCGGAAGCGGGTGATCCCCTTGTCCAGCGCGACCGCCGCGGCGAGGGCGACGACGAGCGTCAGCGGCATACCGACGAGCACGAAGTATGCGGTGTTGCCGGCGGCCTTGCGGAAGGTGGGGTCCGAGAGTGCCTTGGTGTAGTTGTCCAGACCGATGACGTTGACACTGAAGGGGTGTCGCAGGTCGCGGGCCCTGGTGTCGGTGATGCTCATGAAGAGGGACTGGATCACCGGCCAGGCGGTGAAGGCGAGGAAGAGCAGGCAGAAGGGGATCGCGAGGATCCAGGCCGCCCGCCCCTCCCGTCGGCGGGCCGTACCAGCCCGCTGACGGGACCCTCCGTCGCCCGCCCCCCGGGACGACCCGTCGTCGGGCCGTCCCGGAGCGGTGACCGGAGCTGGCGTCACGGGCCCGGTGGGGGACCCGGTCGKGCCGGTCTGGGCGGTCATCGGACTACAGACCCGTCCCGATGGAGTCGGCCTGCTGCTGGGCCGTCTTGAGGCCGGCGGCCGGGTCCTCACCGGTCTTGGTGATCTTCTCCATCTCGGTGTCGAGAGCCTTGACGGCCTGCTCCCACGTCGGGAACGACGGCGGCGCCTTGGCCGTCTCGAGCTGCTTGCCGAAGACGGCGAGCTTCTTGTCCGAGGCGAGGGCGGAGTCCTGCCAGGCGCTCTTGACCGAGGGGAGGTCGGTCGAGATGGTGTACCACTTCGACTGGACCTTGGGGTCGGCGAGCCACTGGACGAACTTCCACGCGGTGTCGCGGTTCTTCGTGTTCTTGAAGACGACGAAGTTCGAGCCACCGACGAAGGAGGACGAGCCGGCCGAGCCGGCGGGGATAGGCGCGACGTTGTACTTGTCCTTGAAACCGGCGCCGCCGACCTTCTCGACCGCGGACATCTCCCACGGGCCCGAGATGAACATCGGGACCCGGCCGCTGGCGAAGTCGGGCTCGGTCGTCGGGGTCGCCGGGGCACTCTTGTTGGAGATGCCGTCGGTGAAGAACGACTGGTAGTACTGCGTGGCCTTGAGCAGCTGCGGGCTGTCGAAGTTGTAGGCCTTGCCGCCGTTCTTCGTCAGGTCCGCACCCTCGCTCCACGCGAAGGGCATGACGGACTGCCACGAGCCCTCGCCGCCGGCCTGCAGGCCGATGCCCCACTTGGCGCCAGCCTTGGTCTGCATGGCCTTGGCCATGTCGTGCAGGCCCTTCCAGTCCGTGGGGACGGACTCGTAGCCGGCCTTCTTGGCGAGGTCGGAACGGTAGTAGACGACACGGGTCTCGACGTACCACGGGATGCCGTAGGAGGTGCCGTTCACCTCAGTCGTCTTCTGGGCGCCGTCGAAGAAGGCGGACTTGTCGATCTGGGCGGGCGTCGGGTCGAGTGCGTCGCTGCTGGCGAACTCACCCATCCACGTCGTACCGACCATCGCGACGTCCGGCGTCTTGCCGGCGGTGATGGCGGTCGTGAACTTGTCGTGTGCGGCAGACCACGGGATGGCCGTGACCTGGACCTTGACGCCGGGGTTGGCGCTCTCGAAGTCCTGGGTCAGCTTCGACAGGTTGTCGCCCTCGGCACCCATGGCCCAGACGGTGATCGTCCCGGTGGCCTTGCCGCTGCTGACAGCGGCCCCGGTCTGGCCGGCGGCGCCGCCGTTGTCGGCGCCGCGACCGCAGGCGCTCACGGTGAGGGCCGCGGCAGTCATGCACGCGACCGTGATGGCTGTGGTGCGTCTCATCGGTGTCTCGCTTTCTCGGGTGTTCTCCGACGGCTGTGTCGGGAGCGTGTGGGGTGGGGTTCAGGAGGGTGGTCGGCGATCGGCGCAGCCGCAGGATCCGCGGATGACGACCTCGGTCGGAAGGATCTGGGGCTCCAGCAGGGGCTGGCCTCCGGAGACACGCTGGTGCAGGCGCTCGGCGGCGATGACACCGAGCTCGTGGACGGGCTGGCGCACGGTCGTCAGGCCGGGCCGGACGTAGCGCGAGGTCATGACGTCGTCCCAGCCGACGACGGCGATGTCGCCGGGCACGTCGCGGCCGGCGTCCTGCAGATGGGTCATCACGGCGAGGGCGAGCTCGTCGTTKGCACAGACGAGGGCGTCGGTGTCGATCTCGCCGGCGAGGATCCGCTCGGCGACGGCCTCACCCTCCCCCTCGCGGAAGGGGACCTGCACCGGCGCGGCCGGCTCGAGGCCACGGGCGCGGTGGGCGGCGACGAAGCCGGCGTGGCGCTCGTTGATGTCGGGAGCGCCCCCGGGGTCACCGACGAAGACGAGCCGGGTGCGGCCGTGGGCCAGCACGTGCTCGGTGAGCTGCTCGGCGCTGTGGGCGTTCTCGGCGCGGACGCTCTCGATGCCCTCCTGGGGGGCGCCGGCGATGATGACGACGGGCTTCTGGCCGTGCAGGGCGCGGGCGACGGCCGGCGGCATGGCGGCCGAACCGAGGACCGCGATCGCGTCGACGTGGGTGGCGAGGTGGCGCACCGCGCGTGCGATGTCGGCCTTGCCCTCGGTGAGCATCAGCGTCACGCTCTGGCCCAGCTCGGCAGCGCGCGACTCGAAGCCCATGAGCAGCTCGGAGTAGTAGGGACCGGAGAGCTCGGGCAGGACGAGGCCGTGTGCCTCGTGGTGCCGCACGGCCAGGCTGCGGGCAGCTCCGAGCGGCACGTAGTTGAGCTCCTCGACGGCGTCGAGCACCTTCTGCGTGGTCTTCGGCGAGACGGTGCCGGCGCCCTGGAGCACGCGGGACACCGTGGCGATCGAGACGCCGGCGCGCTCGGCGACCGAGTAGATCGTGGCGCCGTTCGAGCCCGTCGGGATGGGGGGCGTCAGGGGGCTGCTGCCCGCGTCGTGCGCTGTCGCCATGGTTCCCACCTCTCGCGTCTCGTCGTTGAGTGATGTCGTACTTGTCCGTACCCGTGATCAGACCTGGCCGGAACTGTAAGCGCTTACATCCGCGGTTCCATACTGCACAGGTCCGGCCCGCGGCGCAAGGCCTCGGGCGAGTCGCAGACAGCGACGAGGGGCCGGTGGGCGTCATCGACACCCTCCCGGCCCCTCGTCGGAGGCGAGGTCACCAGACCCCGTCGTATGCGGTCAGCCACCGTCGCGGGGCCGCGTGCCATCAGGACAGTGAAACCTGAGGACCCCTGTGGCACAGCATCATTCGTGACGGGATGCCGGCAGCTGTCGTCGGCGAACAGTCAGCCCTGCATGAGGCCGATCATGTTGCCGTCGGCGTCCGCGAGGGCGGCGACGGTGCGGCCGCCACCGACGTTGGTGGCCTTCTGCGTGACCGTCGCACCGGCCTCGACGAGGGACGCCATGGTCGCCTCCAGGTCGTCGACCGACCAGAAGGGGGTGCTGCCCTTCAGTCCCTTGCGGTGGCCGGTGGGGTCGAGGGCGATCTCCTGGCCGTCGACGTTGTAGCCGACGTAGTAGGACTCGTCGGTGTGCGGCTGCGCGCCGAGCAGGATGGTGAAGACCTTCTTCGCGGCGTCCAGGTCCGCGACGGGGAAGATGAGCGTGTTCACGGCAGACATCGGTCTCTCCTTGGTGGTGGTGGTGGTGGTGGTCGCGGTGTCACATCGGGTGGCACCGGCTCGTCAGTGCTATGACGGATCACGAGCCGAGGATGTGACATCGATGGACGAGAGCTCTCGCGAACAATGGCTGGCCAGCGACTTCGAGCGGCAGCGACCGCGTCTGCGCGCGGTGGCCTACCGGGTGCTGGGCTCGGCGGCCGATGCCGACGACGCCGTCCAGGAGGCGTGGCTGCGGCTCAGTCGGAGCGATGCGAGCGACATCACCAACCTGGGCGGCTGGTTGACGACCGTCGTCGGACGGATCAGCCTCGACATGCTGCGGTCGCGCAGCTCCCGGCGCGAGGACAGCTGGGACGCGGGCCTGGCCGAGCTCGTCGGTCCTGGTGACGCCCGCACGGTGGCGGCCTCGCCGTCCCAGCAGCCGCCCGACCCGGCGAGCGAGGCCGAGCTCGCCGACAGCATCGGCGTGGCCCTGCTCGTCGTGCTCGACACACTCGCACCAGCCGAACGACTCGCCTTCGTGCTCCACGACCTCTTCGGTATGCCGTTCGAGCAGATCGCGGACATCATCGACCGCTCCCCCGCCGCTACCCGCCAGCTCGCGAGCCGCGCCCGGCGTCGCGTGCGGTCCGCCGACGCCGCCGAGTCCAGCCCGGCACGGACGCGGCAGCGGGAGGTCGTCACGGCCTTCCTCGCCGCGGCCCGGGGCGGCGACTTCGCGGCGCTGCTCGAGATGCTCGACCCCGACGTCGTGCTGACGGCCGATGCCGCGGCCGTCGCGATGGGGGCACCCGAGGCGCTGCGCGGGCCCGACGCCGTGGCCCAGCGGTTCAACGGCGGCGCCAGGTCGGCGCGCCTCGCAGCCTTCGACGGCGGCATCGGCGCGGTGTGGACGTTGCACGGCGAGCCCAAGGTGGCCTTCCGGTTCACTGTCGATGGCGACCGCGTCACCGGGATCGAGATGGTCGCTGATCGGGCCCGGCTCGACGCCATGGGGATCTACTACCTCAGCTCCTGAGCGGCAGGTGCCCGATCGGGCCGCGGGTTATCGTCGATGGTGTGGCAGAGGGGATGCGTGCAGCGGTCGTGCTCGGGTCGGGCGGGGCCCGTGGCTACGCCCACATCGGGGCGCTCGAGGTGCTTGCCGAGCGCGGGATCGAGGTCGTGTCGATCGCCGGAACCTCGATGGGCGCGCTCGTCGGCGGTGTGGCCGCGGCCGGCAGGCTCGAGGCCTACACCGAGTGGGCGCGGAGCCTGACCCAGCGCGAGGTGTGGCGGCTGCTCGACCTCAGCATCACCGGGCCCGGCGGCGCGATCCGGGCCGAGCGCATCATCGCCAAGGTCGGCGAGATCCTCGACGGGGCGACGATCGAGAGCCTGCCGATCCCCTACACGGCCGTCGCGACCGACATCAACGCGCGGCGCGAGGTGTGGTTCCAGCGGGGGCCCGTCGAGCACGCGATCCGGGCCTCGATCGCGATCCCGGGCGTCATCACCCCGGCCGTCATCAACGGGCGGGTGCTCGTCGACGGCGGCCTCATCAACCCCATCCCCATCGAGCCGACGGCGGCCGCCTCGGCCGACCTGACCATCGCGGTGTCGCTCTCGGGCATGCGGGTGGCCGGCGGGGCGACCACCCCGGTCAAGGCGTCGTCCGAGCCGCGACCGCACGAGGAGTGGACGAGCCGCCTGCGGCGCAKCGCCTCGGACGTGCTGGAGTCGGAGCGGGTGCGCGCCATCACCGGGCGGTTCGGCGGCCACGCCCGCGACGTCGACGCGGAGGCGACGCTGCCGGCGGCCGCCGCCACCGAGGTGCCGCAGACCCCGACGGACGCCCTCGTCGCGCGT
>NZ_JBFULD010000220.1:0-7090 GCF_056400505.1 Terrabacter sp. P5_B1 | reverse complement strand
ACGTTCATCCGCGTGTTCGACGGGCTGATGACGGTGTCGATGTAGCCGCGCTCGGCCGCGACGTACGGGTTGGCGAGCGTCTCCTCGTAGTGCGTGATGAGCTCCTGGCGCTGGGCCTCGACGTCACCACCCTGCTCCGCGGTGTGCCCCAGCTCCTTGCGGTAGAGGATGTTGACGGCGCCCTGGGCCCCCATGACGGCGATCTGGCCGGTGGGCCAGGCGAGGTTGATGTCGGCACCGAGGTGCTTGGAGCCCATGACGTCGTAGGCGCCGCCATAGGCCTTGCGGGTGATGACGGTGATCTTCGGGACGGTGGCCTCGGCGTACGCGTAGATCAGCTTGGCGCCACGGCGGATGATGCCGTCCCACTCCTGGCCCGTGCCGGGCAGGAAGCCGGGCACGTCGACGAAGGTCAGGACCGGCACGTTGAAGCAGTCGCACGTGCGGACGAACCGCGCGGCCTTCTCGGAGGCGTCGATGTCGAGGCAGCCGGCGAACTGCATCGGCTGGTTGGCCACGACACCGACCGACATGCCGTCGATGCGGGCGAAGCCGGTGATGATGTTCGGCGCGAAGAGCGGCTGCACCTCGAGGAACTCGCCGTCGTCGACGACGTGCTCGATGACGTGCTTCATGTCGTAGGGCACGTTGGGGGAGTCGGGGATGCACGTGTCGAGCCAGCGGTCGTCGTCGGTGACGGAGAGGTCGCCGTCCCCGTCGCCGTAGGCCGGCGGGGTGTCCATGTTGTTGCTCGGCAGGTAGGACAGCAGGGCCTTGACGTAGTCGATGGCGTCCTGCTCGTCGGTGCCCATGTAGTGCGCGACGCCCGACTTGCTGTTGTGGGTCTGGGCGCCGCCCAGCTCCTCGAAGCCGACGTCCTCACCGGTGACCGTCTTGATGACGTCGGGCCCGGTGATGAACATGTGCGAGGTCTGGTCGACCATGACGGTGAAGTCGGTGATGGCGGGGGAGTAGACGGCGCCGCCGGCGCAGGGACCCATGACGAGCGAGATCTGCGGGATGACCCCGGAGGCGCGGACGTTGCGGAAGAAGATCTCGCCGTAGAGGCCGAGGGAGACGACGCCCTCCTGGATGCGGGCGCCACCGGAGTCGTTGAGGCCGATGACCGGGCAGCCGATCTTCATGGCGAAGTCCATGACCTTGACGATCTTCTCGCCGAAGACCTCGCCGAGGGAGCCGCCGAAGACGGTGAAGTCCTGGGCGAAGACGGCCACCTGGCGGCCGTCGACCGTGCCGTAGCCGGTGACGACACCGTCGCCGTAGGGACGGTTCCTCTCCTGGCCGAAGTTGTTGCTGCGGTGCCGGGCGTACTTGTCGAGCTCGATGAAGGTGCCCTCGTCGAGGAGCATCGCGATGCGCTCGCGGGCCGTCTTCTTGCCGCGCGCGTGCTGCTTCTCGACGGCGCGCTCGGAGCCGGCGTTGGCGACCTCGGCGACGCGGCGCCGGAGGTCGGCGAGCTTGCCGGCGGTGGTGGCGAGGTCGGGCGGTGCGGACGCTGGGGACGCCTGCGCCGCGGGTGTCGCGCGGTGGTCGGCCGTGCTGGTCGGCTGCTCTGCGACGACGTGATCGGTTGCCATGCTCGGCACTCTAGCCTTGTGGACGTGCGCGATTCGCTCGACATCGAGACTGTGAGTGCGGCCTTGGTCACGTCCGGACGGCCGTGGCGCGGGGTCGAGTTCCACCCCGCCCTCGGGTCGACGAACACCCGCCTGCGCGAGCTGCTCACCGGGGCGTCCCCGGCGAGCGGGGCGTATGCCGTGTCGCCGGCTGACATCGACGGCCGTGGCCTCTGGTGGGTCGTCCTCACCGACCACCAGACGGGGGGACGCGGGCGCCTCGGGCGGGCGTGGACGGTCCCGGACCGGGCGTCGCTCGCCGTCAGCGTCGCGGTGCCCGTCACCGACCCGGCCCAGGCCGGGTGGATGCCGCTGCTCGCCGGGCTCGCCCTGGCGCGTGCCGTGCGCGAGGTCTCGGAGCGGGCGGGGCGGCCGCTCACGGCCCGGCTCAAGTGGCCCAACGACGTGCTCCTCGCCGACGACGGCGACCGGAAGCTCAGCGGCATCCTCTGCGAGCTGGTCACGTCCGGCGGTCGCCAGGCGGTCGTCGTCGGGACCGGCATCAACGTCGACCAGGCCCGGAGCGAGCTGCCGGTGGAGACGGCCACGTCACTGGCCCTCGCGGGGTGCCAGGTGCGCCGCGAGGACCTCCTGCTCGTCTACCTCGACCACCTCACCCGGGTGCTCGCGGGCGCKGGTGTGCAGGACGACGCGGCGGCGGAGACGGCCGACGACGGCGCCGCGGTGCGGACGGCATACCGCTCCGCGTGCTCCACCCTCGGTCTCCACGTCCGGGTGCACCTGCCCGCCGGTGGCGCGGTCGAGGGCACCGCGGTCGCGGTCGACGACGACGGGGGTCTCGTCGTGCGCACCGGCGAGGGCACGCGGACGTTCGCCGCCGGTGACGTCGTCCACGTCCGACCCGCCGCCGGCGGACTGGCATGATCGGCCCATGACCGAGCCGGGCAGCGCTGGCACCGAGCCAGCCGGGCGGGTGAGCGAGGACTACACCGAGCAGCTGCTCGGTCGTCCGCTCGACCTGCGCCGCCGCGACGTCAGCCGCGGCGCCGAGGTGTCGCTGCTCTCGGCGCGCAAGTTCTGGCACGCCCTGGGCTTCCCCGTGGTGGACACGGACGACGAGCTGTTCACCGAGGCGGACCAGAAGGCGCTGGCGGCGGTCGCCGGCATCGTCCGGGACGGGCTCCTCGACGAGCCCACGGCGCTCGCCATGACGCGCGCCTTCGCCCGGTCGGCCGACCGCCTCGCGGGGTGGCAGTCACAGCTCATCGCCGAGGCCGTCGAGACGCACATGACGGCCGCGCTCGCCGACGAGGGTGACGACGACGACCCGGAGTCCCGCGCGGTGCCGAGCCTCGAGACCGCCACCGAGACGGCGAAGCGCCTCGCGGTGCTCACCGACCGCCTCGAGCCGCTCCTCGTCTATGCCTGGCGCCGGCACCTGTCGGCCACGGTGGCCCGCATGCTCGCCGATGCGGACCCCGAGTCCTACGGCCTGACGAAGATGCGGTCGGTGGGCTTCGCGGACCTCGTCAACTTCACGGCGCTCGTCCGTCGCATGTCCGAGCGTGACCTCGCGCGGCTCGTCTCCCGCTTCGAGGCGCTATCGGCCGACGTCATCACCGCCCACGGCGGCCGGCTCATCAAGACGGTCGGCGACGAGGTGCTCTTCACGACGGTCGGCGCGGCGCCGGCCGCGGCCATCGCGCTCGACCTCGTCGAGACGATGACGAACGACGACGTCCTGCCCGACGTGCGCTGCGGCATGGCCCGCGGCCCGATCATCAGCCGGCTCGGCGACGTCTTCGGCACGACCGTCAACCGGGCCTCCCGCCTGACGGCCGTCGCCCAGGCCGGCAGCGTGCTCGTCGACGCGACGATGGCCCGCGAGCTGGCGAGCCTCTCCGGCTTCGAGCTGACCGGGCAACGTCGCCGCATCCTGCGCGGCGTCGGACCCGTGACCCCGTCGCTCCTGCGCCGGGCGACGTCCGCTGGTCGCCGCTCCGTGTCGGGAGCCCCGGCCCCCGACCCCACCCACCGCGCCGGCTCGCCCGCCGACACGTGACCGACCGAGGAGACCGACGTATGCCGTCACTGCCGACTGGAGCCGACGCCACCGCGAGCGCGGGAGCGGACGCGCTCGTGCGCGTCGAGCGCTTCGAGGATCCCGCGCTCGCGCACGTCGCCGAGATCGTCCTCGACCGGCCGGGGGCCATGAACGCCGTGTCCACGACGATGGCCCGCGCCATCGCGGCGGCGACCGCCCGGGTCGCGGCCGACGACACCGTGCGCTGCGTCGTGCTCACCTCGAGCCACGAGAAGGCGTTCTGCGTCGGCGCCGACCTCAAGGAGCGCAACTCCTTCACGGACGCCGATCTCATGGAGCAGCGGCCGGTGGCGCGGGCGGCCTACGGCGGCGTCCTCGACCTGCCCGTGCCTGCGATCGCGGCGGTCGACGGCTTCGCGCTCGGCGGCGGCTTCGAGCTGGCCCTGTCGTGCGACGTCGTCGTCGCCGGTGAGGGGGCCGTCGTCGGCCTGCCCGAGGTCGGCGTCGGCGTCATCCCGGGCGGGGGCGGCACGCAGCTGCTCGTGCGCCGGATAGGGTGGTCGCGCGCGGCCAAGGCGATCTTCACCGCGGCCCGGATGCCCGCCCGCGAGGCACTCGAGCTCGGAGCCGTCGACGAGGTCGTGCCCGCCGGCACCGCCCGCGACCGGGCGCTCGAGCTGGCCCGGGCGATCTCGGCCAACTCACCCGTCGGCCTGCGCAACGCGAAGCGCGCGATGCGGCTCGGGGCCGACGTCAGCCTCGACGCGGGCCTCGAGATCGAGGACGCCTGCTGGCGGGCCACGGCCTTCTCGGGCGACCGGCGCGAGGGGGTCGCCGCCTTCGCGGAGAAGCGTCGTCCCGTCTGGCCCGGGCGCTGAGTCGTGGCCGCGGCGCCGCGCTTCGGGGCGGGCCGGAAAGGATCTCCAGGACGGGCGGGGCGTCAGGGTGCATTTCGGGCTGATGTGGATAGGCTCACGTCGGTCGGTGCGCCTTTGGACCGGCAGATCGTGAGGACGGTGACATGACCCGAGTGCTCCTGGCGGAGGATGACACAGCCATCTCCGAACCGCTGGCCCGTGCCCTGCGGCGGGAGGGCTACGACGTCGACGTGCGCGAGGACGGGCTGGCCGCGCTCGACGGTGCCAAGGAGAACCCAGACCTCGTGCTCCTCGACCTCGGGCTGCCGAAGATCGACGGCCTCGAGGTGTGCCGTCGCATCCGGGCCGAGGGGCGCGCCATCCCCGTGCTCATCCTCACGGCGCGCGCCGACGAGGTCGACACCGTCGTGGGCCTCGACGCCGGCGCCGACGACTACGTCACCAAGCCGTTCCGGCTCGCCGAGCTGCTCGCTCGCGTGCGGGCGCTGTTGCGTCGCACCCCCACCGAGGTCGCGGCGACCGGCGAGCTCGTCCGCATCGACTCCGAGGGGCGCCGGGCCTGGTTCAAGGGCGAGGAGCTTCAGCTCACCGCCAAGGAGTTCGACCTGTTGCGGGTCCTCGTGCGCGAGCAGGGCAAGGTCGTCTCCCGTGAGCAGCTGATGCGCGAGATCTGGGACACGGCGTGGTTCGGCTCCACGAAGACCCTCGACATGCACATCTCCGTCCTGCGCCGCAAGCTCGGCGACGACGCGACCTCGCCGCAGTACATCGCCACGGTCCGTGGCGTCGGCTTCCGCTTCGAGCGCCCTCAGGTCGACTGACCGTGCGCCGGGTGCTCGACCGGATGGCCCTTGTCGCGGCAGTCGTCAGCGCCGGGTTGTTCGTCCTGCTCTCGACCGTCGTCGTCGCGTGGGCCGTGACGCAGCGACCGGACGCCATCACCTCGTGGGTCGTCTCCGACCCCTCCGTCGGTGTCCTCCGGTTCGGCGCTCTCATCCTGGGGGTGGGCGCCATCAGCGGCGGTGCGGCCTATCTGAGCACGCGGGGCGCCCGGGCCCGCGTCGAGCAGTCGTCGCAGGAGCTCGTCCAGCTCGCGGACCGCTTCGCCGCGGGGGAGGCCCGCCTGACGCCGGTGCACTCCGACATCGACGAGATCGACCACGTGTCAGGGGTCATGAACCGTCGCGCCCACGACATGACGAAGTCGCTCGCCGCCGAGCGGGACTTCGCCGCCGACGCCTCGCACCAGCTGCGCACCCCGCTGACGGCCCTGCTCATGCGCCTCGAGGAGATCTCCGAGACCGACGACGCCGAGGTGGTCAAGGAGGAGGCCACCATCGCCATCGCCCAGGTCGAGCGCCTGACCCGGGTCGTCGACGACCTCCTCGGCCGCACCCGCGGGTCCGGCGGGCCGTCCCCGGCGGTGTCGCTCGACTCCGTCATCGCCGCGCTGCAGCGTGAGTGGCAGCCCGCCTTCGAGCAGGCCCGGCGCTCGGTTCGGGTGCGCGGTGAGCGAGGCCTCTTCGTCCGGTCGACGCCGGTCGCCCTGTCGCAGGTGCTCTCGACGCTCCTCGAGAACTCCCTCGTGCACGGTCGCGGCACGGTCGACGTCCACGCCCGCCGGTCCGGCCCGTCGGTCATCATCGAGGTCAGCGACCAGGGGGACGGGGTGCCCGCGGCCATGGCGCCGCACATCTTCGAGCGCTCGGTCAGCAGCGGGGCCGGTGGCAGCACCGGTCTCGGGCTCGCCCTGGCGCGCGACCTCGCCGAGTCCAACGGCGGCCGCCTCGACCTCGTCCAGGCCCAGCCGGCGCGCTTCGCGCTCTTCCTCTCCGAGGCGGAGACGGACTGACCCGTCCCGGCGGTCCCGTCCCGCCGGGGACACTCGGCCGCGCGGGATAGGGTGCCCCGGTGAGGCGCCTGCGTGAGTTCCTGTTCGTGCGCCACCGGCACAACTGGCTGCTGCTGCTCCGGTTCGCGGTCGTGGGCGCCACCGGCGTGCTCGTCAACCTGCTGACGCTCGTCATCGTCAAGAAGCTCGGCCCGGGCTTCAACCAGGCCATCGTCCCGGTGCCCGGCACCGAGTTCAACGTCCGCTGGTACCACGCCTACTCGACCTTCGCTTTCCTCGTCGCGAACCTCTGGAACTTCCAGCTGAACCGGACCTGGACGTTCCGCACGAGCAAGCACGCGCGGTGGTGGCACGAGTACTGGCCGTTCCTCGCGGTCGGGCTCCTCGGACAGGTCGTCGGCCTGGTGCTGCTGACCCTGCTCATGCACCTCGACTCGCCGATCCACCTGTCGCCCACCGTGCTCGACGACTCCACCGGCTTCCGCACGCGGCTCTACTGGGCCCAGCTCATCGTCATCGTCGTCGTCACCCCGATCTCGTTCGTGCTCAACAAGCTGTGGACCTTCGCGGCGGTGCGCGCGCACCACCCCGACCTCGCCGACCCGAGCCACGCCGAGGCGGCGCTGACCGACGAGGGCCCCGACGGCGGACCGAGCGCGGGTCAGCCGGCGAGCGCCGGGCCGGGCCGCCGCGACCGCCGCGCCTGACGCCGACTACC
>NZ_JBFULD010000219.1:0-7166 GCF_056400505.1 Terrabacter sp. P5_B1 | reverse complement strand
CCCGCGTCCCGGTGCGGTCGTACCGGTGACGTCGGTGCTCAGTTCGTGCGGGCGCCGACCTCGTAGCTGGTGTTCGTCGCCTCGAAGAAGTTCACGAGCTCGAGCGTGTCGTTCGCCGCCGCCATCCACTTCGCGGGGTTGGTGGCTCCGTAGTGCGCCTCGAAGCCGAGCTCCTCGAGGCGGCGGTCGGCCAGGTAGCGCACATAGGTGTTGATGTACGTGGCGTTGAGACCGAGGATCCCGTGCGGCAGAAGGTCGTGGTTGTAGCGCTCCTCCAGCTCGACTGCGTCGAGGATCATCTGTCGGATCTCGTCGGCGAACTCCGGCGTCTGCAGCTCGGGGTTCTCCTCGAGCACCGTGAGGACCAGGTTGATCCCGAACTTGAGGTGCAGGCTCTCGTCGCGGACGACCCAGTCGATGAGGGAACCGAAGTTGCGCAACAGGTTCCGCTGACGGAAGCTCAGCGCGACCATGAAGCCGCTGTAGAACCAGATGCCCTCGAGGATGACGTTGTACGCGACGAGGTTGCGCACGAAGTCACGCTTGCCCTCGAGTGAGCTGATGTCGAGGGTGCGCTGGGTCATGCGCGTCAGGTAACGGACCTCGAAGGCCTCCTTGGCCGCCATCGACGGGGTGCCGACGTGGGCAGCGTACGCACGCTGCCGGTCGATCGGGAAGGTCTCCAGGACGTACTCGAACGCCACGCAGTGGTTGGCCTCCTCCCACATCTGCTTGGCGAGGTACAGGTGCGCCTCGGGCGCGTTGACGTAGGGGTAGACGCCGAACGCGAGCGCCTTGTTGACGAGCAGCTCGTTCGGGTTGAAGTAGCTCATGAGGAAGGTGACGGCGTGCTTCTCCTCCTCGGTCATACGGGCGAAGTCGGCGAGGTCCTCGCCGAGCTGCACCTCGTGCGGGAACCACGTGTTGGCGACGGCCTGCTCGTAGAGCTCGTAGGCCCACTGGTAGCGAATCGGCTTGAGCAGCAGGCCTTCGGTGATCCCGCTGCCGAGGATCGAGGAGGCACTGTTCGCGGCGGCTGGGCTCGCGGTGGTCTCG
Source organism: Terrabacter sp. P5_B1 (assembly GCF_056400505.1). Lineage (NCBI taxonomy): Bacteria > Bacillati > Actinomycetota > Actinomycetes > Micrococcales > Intrasporangiaceae > Terrabacter > Terrabacter sp. P5_B1. Next base: position 6,110 of record NZ_JBFULD010000219.1, on the reverse strand, counting down.
GTCGTGGTCTCGGTGGGGGTCTCGGTCGGGGTCTCGGTCGGGGCGATGGTGGTCATGGCTGGGTCTCCTGGACGGTCGGGTCGAGAGTGGCGGCGAGGGACGCGGTCACTGGCAGGCATCGCACTGCAGGCGCTCCTGGGGGTCGGTCGGGCAGACGAGCCCGTCGAGCTCGTCGTCGGCGTCGTCGACGGTCTCGTGGACGACGTCGAGGACGGGTGAGGTCGCCGAGTTCGGTACGGGACCCGGTTCAGGGACGGCAGGCGCCGGCACCGACGCCGTGGGAGCAGGTCGCGCGAACCCGAACCCTCCGGCGCGACCCGTCGAGGCCGCCTTGTTGACCTGCACCGTCGACTGCTCGGCGGTGTGGCGCGGCTTCACGTGCAGGTAGTACGTGGTCTTCACGCCCATGCGCCAGGCGGTCGCATAGATTCGGGCCATCTCGGCGAGGTCGCGGGTCTCGAGGTACATGTTGCGACTGATCGCCTGGTCGACCCACTTCTGCGCCCGCGCGGCGACGTGCAGGAACGCGTACGGCGACAGCTGGAACGACGTCCGGTACACGTCCCGCACCTCGGTGGGGATGGCGCTGATCCCCTGGGCGTCGCCCTGCGCGCGCAGCAGCGGCTCACGCACCTGCTCCCACAGGCCTCGCTCCTTGAGAGCGGTCACGAGGTTGCGGTTGACCTCGAGGAACTTGCCCGAGCTGGTCGTGCGGCTGAACAGCTGGGAGAACTGCGGGTCGAGTCCCGGGGTGGTCCCGGCGACGAGTCCGATGGAGGCTGTCGGCGCCACAGCCATGAGCGTCGCGTTGCGCATGCCGCCGGCGACCTTCTCCCGCAGGGCATCCCAGTCCAGGCGTGAGGTCCGGTCGACGTCGACGCTCAGCCCGCGATCGGCCTCGAGGTCAGCGATCGTGTCGATGGGCACCCGGCCCCGCGACCATCCCGAGCCAGCGAAGTTGGGGTAGCTCCCGCGGCTGCGCGCCAGGTCGGCGCTCTCGTCGATGGCGGTGTGGCTGATGAACTCCGTGACGCGGTCGATGAGCTCCAGGGAGTCGTCGCTGCCGTACGCGATGCCGAGACGCTCGACGACGTCGGTGAACCCCATCATGCCCAGGCCCACCGCACGGTTGGCGTCGTTCGAGCGTTCCGACTCGACCACCGACGAGAGGGTGATGTCGATGAGGTTGTCGAGCTGCCGCACGGCCGTGCGCACGGTCGCCTCGAGGCGCACCCAGTCCACCGCGGCGTCCAGGTCGAGCGGGACGCCGGCCGGGCCGGGCGTGCCCGCGAGCAGGTGCCGAGCGAGGTTGACCGATGCCAGATTGCACACTGCCGTGTGGTCACGATCCTGCGGAAGCGTGATCTCGGTGCACAGGTTGGACAGGTGGATCGTGCCGGTGTTGTCGTTGAGTGCCCGGAGGTTGATCGTGTCCTTCCACGTCAGCCACGGGTGCGAGGCCGTCTGCAGCGCGACGAGGATGGCGGAGAACTGCTCGCGTGCGCGGATGGTGCGGAAGGCCCGCAGTCGCCCCTGCTCCGCGAGCTGGACGTACTCGACGTACCGGCTGCTGAACGCGGCGCCGGTCAGCTCGACGAGATCAGGCGTCTCGAGCGGGTCGAAGAGGTACCACGTCTCGTCCCGCTCGACCCGGCGCATGAACTCGTCGGAGATCCACACGGCAGTGTTCGCGGTACGCGTGCGGCGGTAGGGGTCGCCGGCCTGCTGGCGCAGGTCGAGGAACTGCGGGAAGTCAAGGTGCCAGTTCTCCATGTAGAAGCACAGGGCCCCGAACTTCTTGCCACCGCGCGAGATCGCGCGCAGGGTCGAGTCGATCGTGTGCATGAACGGGATCGGCCCCGTGGAGGTGGTGTTGTTGCTGCGGATGGGCGAGCCCTCGGAGCGCAGCTTCGTCACCGAGAGGCCGATCCCGCCCGTGCCCTTCGTGATCCACATGACGTCGCGCACGCTCTTGGCGATGTGCTCGATGTCGTCCTCCATCTGCATGACGAAGCAGTTGGACAGCTGGGGCTGCGGCGTGCCCGCGTTGACCAGCGTTGAGCCAGCGGGCAGGTACTCCAGCCGGGCCGTGGCGCGGTAGAAGCGGATCGCGGCCTCGGTGGCGTCGTCCTCGTTGAGCGACAGACCCATCGCGACGCGCATCCAGAAGTACTGCGGCACCTCGACGTCCGCGCCGCCCGGTCCGGTCAGCAGGTAGCGGTTGCGCATCGTGACGACGCCGACGTACGTGAGCAGCTCGTCGTGCTCGGGGTCGAGCTCGTCGGCCAGGCGCTCGAGGTCGAACCCGGTGGCCAGGCGGGCGTCGAGGAGCCCGTTCTCCGCGGCGTCGCGCACGTATCCGGGGAAGCGCGCCCGGTGCAGCAGGTTCAGCTCACGCACCGTCTCGTAGCTGCCGAGCACCCGCTTGTAGATCGTCTTGAGCAGCATCCGGGCCGCGACCCGGTCGAAGGCCGGGTCGTCCTTGACGTTCTGGACGGCGACCTGGAGCGCGGCCTGGTCGAGCTGCTCCGTCGTGATGCCGTCGAAGAGCGTGATCGCCAGCTCGGAGGCGATCTGGACCGTGAGGCCCACGGCGTTGTCGAGGCCCTCGGTGGCTCGCTCGACGGCGCGGTTGATCCGATCGGCGTCGAAGGGCTCATGCGTCCCGTCGCGTTTCGTGACCGACACCTGGGTGGCCGACGTCGGCTGCGGTTGGGCCGGTACGGCGATGGCGGGGCTGCCCGGCTGGGCGCCGTCCCGGTCGAAGGTTTCCTGCAGGGGGCTGTTCACGGCTGTCTCCTCGCAGCGGTGGCGAACGGTCCACCGGCGCGGGGAGAAACGAGGAACGACGACCGTCACGCGAGGCTCCCGACAGAGGTGCCCGCCCGCGTCCAGCCGTTGCCCACCAGCCCTCCCACGGGGCCGTCGGACCACCGCGTGGGTTCACGCGGTGCGCTGGCAGGTCTTCGGACTCGCGGGCAGCACACCGCCCGAGACTCTCGGACGGTCCGTCTCCTACTGGTCGCCGCTTCCCAGACCCGAAGGCCCAGTGCTCATGACGACGGTCGTTCCCACTCACCGCTGCGGGGCAGTCCCGGACTCACACCGGGTTCCCTCTTGCGACGACGTATCTGGCTGATACGCCGAACCAGCTGCAGCACCGACACTAGACCTAGTGGCTCCACCCCTCTCGCACCCAACATCTTGCGCGTGTCGTCGCGCCACTGCAGCCACCGGCTTCCGAGCTCGTTGCGCCACTCCCCAGCGACCTCACGCTTTGCTTCCACCGCGGGCTCGACGTCGCTCGCTCGTCATCGCCAGGTGGGTCACCTCCGAGCTCAGCGCCGGGGCCGGCAGCGGTGAGACGTCAGACCGGCCAGCGCGGATACCGTCGAGGAACAGGACCAGGTACCGCTCGTGGAGGTTGGGGGCGAGGTCCCGGGTGCTGTCCATGATCGTCGACAACGCCGCCTGGATGAAGATGACGTCGGTTGGCTCGAAGTCGGGGCGCACGACGCCCTGTTCCTTCGCGCGCTCGACGAGCTCCACCACCAACGGTGCGATGCGTACCCGGACGTCGTTGATGCGAGCGTCGCCGAGAGTCGGGTCGTTCAGGATCTGGTTTAGGCCGCGATCCCCGAACTGCATCTGCAGGGTGCGCTCCAGGTAACCGGCCAGGGCCTGCCACGCATCCGGCTCCTCCAGGGCCTCCCGGGCCGCAGTCTCGACGTCTTCCATGCGCTCCTCGAAGAGCGCGTCGATGACGGCCTCCTTGTTCGGGAAGCGCCGGTATGCCGTCCCGACCCCGACGCCCGCATGGTGGGCGATGTCGTTCAACGTCACGCCCAACCCGTGCTCGGCAAAGAGCTCGCGGGCAGCCGCGAGGAGACGTGCGCGATTCTCGGCGGCGTCCCTGCGTAGCGCTCGGGGCGTGGCGTCCGTCATGGAGGCGACCCTAGCATGAACCGGATAGCTAACATCCGCTTAAGTGCTAGGGTGCGGGCACGAAACCGAGAAGGAGAACACCATGAAGTACACGAAGAGCGGCAGCCAGACCGGCGTCGGCCCCGCGGACTGGTTCACGGGCACCGTCTTCATCGACGGCATACGCAACCCCGACGAGCAGTCGGCCGTCGGTTGTGCCCACGTCCGGTTCACTCCCGGCGCGCGGACAGCCTGGCACCACCACCCCAAAGGGCAGACGCTCTACGTCACCGACGGCATCGGCTACGTGGCCCGCCGTGGCGGTGACGTCCAGGAGATCCGTCCGGGCGACGTGGTCTACATCGAGCCGGGCGAGGAGCACTGGCACGGGGCGACCGCCGACCGGTTCATGGCCCACGTTGCGATCCAGGAAGCCGACGACAGCGGCCAGGTCGCGACCTGGCTGAGCCACGTCACCGACGAGGAGTACGGCCACTGAGCCTGCCTGCGGCTACCACAGGCCGTAGAACGGCCCGAAGAGGAAGAACCAGGCGAAGCCCAGGGTGTCGTCGAAACCGTGCGCGAGCACCGGCGCCCACAACGTGCGGGACCGGTACCGTAGCCCGCTGAACACCACGCCCCCGAGAGCGGCGGCGACGACGCCGACGGGGCCTTGCTCGGTGTGGAGCAGGCCGAACAGCAGCGAGGAACCCAGCACCGCGACGGCGACGTGCAGACGTCCGCGGCCCAACACCTCGGTGAGTCGGGTCAGCAGGTAGCCGCGGAACGCGGTCTCCTCGCAGAACGCGGCGAGCACCCAGGACGCCGCCAGGTACGTCACGAGCAGCCGGAGGTTGCCGTGAAGGCCGCCGAAGGAGCTGACGTCCTGCCGGGTTCCGGTGAGGTGGTTGGTGACCGGGATCAGCACGGCGAAGCCGACGAGCACGAGGGAGGGGATCAGCCAGTCCGCGAGTACCGCGACTGCGGCGGCGGCAACTTCGACGGCAGCCATCAGGCGCCAGATGCCGCTGGCGCGATCAGGCGCCCGGAGGCCCTCGGTGGCGGCGCCCGGAGCGTCCTCTCGTGTGAGGCGTGCATCGGTGTGCTTGGTGTTCATCGTCGGTAACCGCCTCAATAGCCTGCTGCTGCCAGCCGGGAGAAGGGAGATTCCGCCGAGGTTTCGAATGGTGAACATGGCCTTCGCCTCCACCCTCGACGTTAGGGCCGGTTCGGCCGTCACATTCAGGGTCTTTCGACTCCAAAGGGTGGTGATCTACCCCACGGCTTCGTGTCCTCTGCCGCAAGGCGGAACGTGGCGCGCGCCGCGTCGCGGTCATGCCGTGGAGCGTGCGGTGTGAGGCTGCAGACAGGACGGTCCGGGTGATCTCACCCGCGGGCTAGCGTGGAGCAAGAGGTGTGCGCGGAGTGTGCGCCGAAGTGGCGCCACTCGAGCACAGGCCTCGTCGCCGAGGAGGTCGGTGGTCATGGCTGCCGAGCGCGTCGCCGGGTGGAGCAAGGACAGTGTCCGGGGCACGGGCGGACCACCGCCAGGCGCGATCGCCCTGCTGCGTGAGGGCCCGAGGCTGACCGTTGCCCGGGTGCTCTCGCTCGTGGTCCTCGGGCTGATGCTCGCCCAGACGCTCCTCGGCCTGCTCGTGCCCGGGCTCTACCCGGAGCAGGCGTGGGCGACCGCGGCCCTGCGCGGCAACGACCTCGTCACGCTCACGGTCGTCGTGCCCGCGCTCGCGGTGGCCGTGTACCGCAGCGCGACCCGGTCCTCGTCCGCGTGGGTCGCCGTGTGGCTGGGGCTGCTCTTCTACGGGGTCTACAACTACGCGTACTACGCCTTCGGTGCGGCGTTCAGCGACGTGTTCCTCCTGCATGTGGCCGCGTTCTCCGCGTCGACGTATGCCGTGGTGCTGCTCGGGTCGAGCCTCGAGGTCGACGCGGTGGCGGCGGGTATCCGCACCGGCCCGGCGGCGCGGGCCGTCGCCGCGTTCACGACGCTGCTCGGGGCCGGGCTCGTCGCCGCCTGGGGAGCCCTCTCCGTCCGGTTCGCCGTGACCGGCCTGCTGCCCGCGGACGTCATGCCACCGCAGGCGGTCCACCTCGTCTACGCCCTCGACCTCGGCGTGCTCGCTCCGGCGTTCATCGTCTCCGGCGTCCTGCTGTGGACCCGTCGCGCC
>NZ_JBFULD010000218.1:0-7178 GCF_056400505.1 Terrabacter sp. P5_B1 | reverse complement strand
CTGGGCCAGGCCCTCGACGACGGCGGTCTTGCCGACGCCCGGCTCGCCGATGAGGACGGGGTTGTTCTTCGTGCGGCGCGACAGCACCTGCACGACGCGGCGGATCTCGGCATCCCGGCCGATGACGGGGTCGAGCTTGCCCTCGCGCGCGCGGGCGGTGAGGTCGGTGCCGTACTTCGACAGCGCCTCGAAGGTGCCCTCGGGGTTCTCGGACGTGACCGGTCGCCCACCGCGCAGCTCGGGGATGGCATTCTCGACCGCGTCGGCGTCGAGGCCGAACTGCCCCGTGCGCGCCAGGGCGAGCAGCAGGTGGTCGGTGGAGACGTACGAGTCACTCATCGCCGTCATGTACTGCTGCGCCTGCTGGATGACGCGCAGGCCGGTGGGAGACAGCTGCGGCTGCTGGGTGCCGCCCGTGACCTGCGGCATCGCGGCCATGGCGCGCTCCGCCGCGGCGGTCGCGGCCGTGACGCTCGACCCTCCGGCGGTGAGCAGGGCCGGGGTCGTCGTGCCGCTCTGGGCTGCCAACGCGAGCAGCAGGTGGGCCGGCTCGATGTTCGGGTGGTGCTTGCCCGTCGCGGTCGTCGCGGCCTGGGCGAAGGCCTCCTGAGCCTTGTTGGTCAGCTGTAGGTCCATGCGTGCTCCTGGTACAGGGGTTAAGTTCACTGGCGTCAACCGGCGCTGACTTGAGTGTATTCCGCTCAACTTCGTGCGTCTGCGAAAGGGCGCCGTATGCCGCGAGGCGCGCGCCGCCTCGCCCGTTGCCGGCAAGCACCGGCGGCTCCGCCGGCCAGGGCGCGTAGCTGCCGTCGGCGCTGATCGATCCCCCCGCGGGTTCCTGGCGCTCCGCGGCCGGTGACACCGTCCGAGCAGGCCTCCTGCCACTCGGAGCCCTCAGACGACCTCGTCCGRTTCGGCACCGGTGTCGATGACCCGCTGGGCGACCTCGCGCAGCTTGACGTTGTGGTCCTGGGAGGTGCGTCGGAGCACGTCGAACGCCTCGTCGGACACGATTCGGTGGCGCTCGATGAGGATGCCCATGGCCTGACCGACGAGGCGGTGGCTCTCGACGGCGCGTTCGAAGTTCGCCTCGCTCTCGCGGAAGCGGTCGACGATGACCATCCGGTCGACCGTCAGGACCAGGAGGTGTAGCAGCAGCTCGGCGAGCGTCCGCTCCATGGCGAGCTCGGCCGCGGGCCGACCCAACCCGACCCACACCCGGCACGTCGCGTGGTGCCCCGACGACTCGAGGAGCAGACCGTGCCTCTCGTCGGGCACAGACGGCACCGGGGCGCCCGGCGATCCCACGCTGGTGGACAGGACCGCACGCACGTCCGGTGGCAAGGTCGACGGGAGGACCACCCCTGACGCGCTGGCATGGAGGTCGTGCTGCGTCGCCATGACCCGGACCACGGCCTCGCCCACGAGCGCCTCGCCGAGCGCCTCGGCTGCCACGGGGAGAACCTCGTGGAGGTCTGCCGAACGCAGCAGCTGCCGGGCGGCCGTCGTGACTCGCGCTGCGACCGCAAGCCCCCCGGTGTCGTCGTCGGTGGCGCTCGTCGGCGGCATGACGCTCACGGGGGCCTCCAGGGCATGGCTGGTCAAGGCCCGCGAACTTGGAGGCAGCACAGTGTTGCATCCCGTGACCGCCCCGGACAAAACGACACGACCGATCGGACCTGCCGCCCGTCGCGTGCGCTTCCGACGCGCGGGCTCACGCCTTGTCGGGGTCCTGACCGCTCTCGACCACGCGCGCCGCCAGCTCGCGCAGCTTGACGTTGCGGTTGAGCGAGGCCTGCCGCAACATCTCGAAGCCCTGCTGGGGCGTGATGCGGTGACGCTCGATGAGGACACCGACGGCGTGGCCGATGAGCCGGTGGCTCTCGATGGCCTGCTCGAGCTGGCGCTCCTTCTCCGCGCGGGCCCGCTGCGCGATGACACGGTCGATGGCCTGCCCGAGCGACTGCGCCAGGAGGTCCCCGACGATGAGCTCGTCGCTGGAGACGAGCCGGGGCTCGTCGAACTGCACCCACGCCCTGCAGTCGGACTCGTGGGCCGTCGGCAGGAGCAGGAGGCCGTCCCGCTTATCGCCGACGAGCACGTCGTAGCCGTGGGGCGAGGACTCGAGCCCACGGCGTACGCCCGGATCGAGCTCGTCGACCGCAACAGGCCCGCGGGGGGACAGCACGACCGTCTCCCGCTTCGTCGTTGAGACGCGCAGGGTCACCGCGCCGTCGAAGAGCACGGTGAAGCCCGTGACCGCGGTGGCGAGGACCTGGTCGAGGTCGTCCGCCGTCGCGAGGTCGACCGCGATCCGGGCCGCGAGCTCGCGACGCATCCGGGACTCCCGCTCGCGGGTCTCGTCGCGGAGGACGACGATGATGAAGCCGTCGTACTCCGCCGTGCCCGGCACGCTCGCGGACCGCACATGGACCCACGCCTCGCCGCCGCCGCGCCGCAGGATGCGGTAGCGGTCATCCTCGACGGGCCGTCCGGATCGGAGGGCCTCCATGCGTCGCTGGTGCTGGGCGTGCTCGGCGGGTGAGTCCGACTCCGGGATCCACCACGGGTAGGGAGGGGTGAGCGGACCGTCGGCAAGGGACCAGCCGAAGGTGCGCGTGAAGACGCCGTTGACCTGGACGACGAGGCCCGTGCGGTCGATGACCACGAAGGGCTCCTGGATGGCGGCGAGGATGGCTCGGAGCCACGCGGCGTCGCGCGAGCGGGACCGTGCCCGCACCAGGTTGGCAGCCAGGCGCGCTCGCAGCTCCTGCGGCTGGAACGGCTTGACGACATAGTCGTCGGCACCCTCGAGCAGGCCGATCGTGCTGGCCTCCACGCCGGCCCGCGCCGACAGCAGCACCACCGGCAGGTCGCGCAGGCTCGGGTCCGTGCGGATCTCGCGGACGAGGGCCAGCCCGTCCATGCGCGGCATCATCACGTCCGCGAGCACGATGGCCGGGCGTCGGGCACGGACGTGGTCCAGAGCCTCGACGCCGTCGCGCACCGTCACGACGTCGTAGTCGACGACGCAGTGGCGCGCGATGTAGTCACGCATGTCCTGGTTGTCCTCCACCACGAGCAGCGTCGGTCGTAGGCCGTCCGCCTTCTCCGCGTGCGAGGTCGGAGCCGCCGACTCCGAGGTGGTCGCCATCGACGCGGTGACGTGGTCGCGCACGACCCACGCGCTGGCCTCGTGGATGAAGGACTCCGCCGGGCGGGGTCGGATCGAGGGACGGACCGCCTCGTGCGGAGCGGGCTGACCCCACGGCAGGGACACCGTGAACGTGCTGCCCTGACCCTGCTCGGACCGCACGGTGATGCGGCCGCCGAGGAGCTCGACGAGCTGGCGCGCGAGGGACAGGCCGATGCCGGCACCCTCGCGTGACCGGCGTTCGTCCCCACGCTCGAGCTGGCGGAATCGGTCGAAGACGAGGTCGAGGTCCTCCGCGGCGATGCCGATCCCGGTGTCGGTGACGGTGACGGCATACCCGACGTCGCTCCCGCTCAGGCGGAGCGAGATGCGTCCGCGCGCCGTGAACTTCAGGGCGTTCGCGAGCAGGTTGAGCAGGATGCGCTCGAACATGTCGACGTCGACATAGGCATCCTGGTCGAGCTCGTCGCAGACGACGTCGAACTCGAGACCGGAGTGCTCGATGGCCGGGCGGAAGTTCGCGGCGATCCCGGCCACGAGCTCCTCGACGTCGGCCTCGACCCAGTGCGGCTCCACGGCGCCCGCCTCGACCCTGGTGAGGTCGAGGATGCGGTCGACGAGGCCGGACAGGCGGTCGGTGTTGCGGCGGATCAGCTCGAATCGCTGGCGCTGGTCGGGGTCGAGCCCGCTGTCGGCGAGGGCGTCCTGCACCGGGCCAGCGATGAGCGTGAGGGGCGTGCGCAGCTCGTGGCTGACGTTCGCGAAGAAGTCGGACTTGGCGCTGTCGAGCTCGGTCAGGACCTCCGTCCGGCGGCGCTCCTCGTCGAGGTGCCGGATGCCGCTCAGGGCCATGGCCACGTGCGAGGCGCACACCTCGGCGTAGAGCTGGAGCATCGGATCCCACGGCTGGCGGGGGTTCTCGGTCATCAGCAGGTGAGCGGTGGGCTCGACGAGGCCCGGCTCGACGACGGGCACGACGTGGACCGTCCGACCTTCGTCGTCGACGGCCGCCGGCACCGGGTCGCTCGGGGCGGCCCACCGGAGGTCGCTCTCGAGGTGGTCGTGGTTGTCCGAGCGGAGCACCTCGAGGGAGCGACGGCGCACGTCCTCGGGATCCTCGGCGTCCGCCAGGGTGACGAGAAGTCGAGTGGACACATCGGCTCGACGCTCGGCCAGCACCTTGGCCGACGTCTCGGTGGCCACGTTGAGGATGCCTGCCACCGCGCCGGTGTCGTCGTGGACGGCGCCGTAGGACCACGTGAAGTAGGCCTCCTCGAGGTAGCCGTTGCGGTCCACGACGAGCAGCTCGTCCTCGACCCAGGTCGCCGGGCCACCATTCACGACTCCCGCGAGCATTGGTCCGATGACATCCCAGACCTCGGGCCACACGTCCCGCACCGAACGGCCCCACGCCTGCGGGTGCTTGCTCGCGCCGAGCAGGCTGCGGTAGCCGTCGTTGTAGAGCATGAGCAGGTCCGGCCCCCAGCAGATGAGCATGGGGAAGCGCGAGGACAGGCAGACGTCGACGAGGGAGCTCAGGTTGGGGGGCCAGCTCTCGACCGGGCCGAAGGGGGTCGCCGCCCAGTCGGTTCGGTGGAACAGCTCTCGCATCTCGCCGTCAGCGGCCGGCACACCGACGTCCTGGGCGGTCGTCGTGGGGGCGCCGGGGAGGGCACGATCCGGGTGCTGCAGGGTCACACGACCTCCGGGAGTGGGATCAAGAAGCTGCCTCCGGCGGCATTCCGTCTACGCGCGCCGTCTGCTCGAGGCGTGCACAGTCTGCCACATGGCGCGGGCTCGCAGCGGCGCCGAACCTAGCGCTCGGGCCGCCACACGACAAGGGCCTGCGACGAGGGGGCCCGCGGCGGTCGCTGGCCCGGGCGCACCGTGACCACCTCGCCGCGCGGACCGACCGCGAAGACGCGGGCGCCGGAGGAGAGGGCGGCCTGCGCGGCCGACAGCTCGGAAGCGAGCCCCTCCACACGGGACTGGAGGGCCGCGACGTGGTTCTCGAGGTCCATGATTCGCTGGATGCCCGCGAGGGACACCCCTTCCTGCGACAGCCGCTGCACCTCACGGAGCAGCTGGACGTCGCGAGTGCTGTAGCGCCGCCCTCCCCCACGGGTGCGCGACGGGGAGACGAGGCCGAGCCGGTCGTACTGCCGCAGGGTCTGCGCGTGCATGCCGGCCAGCTCGGCCGCCACCGAGATGACGAAGACCGGTGCGTCGTCGTCATGCCCACCGGGGCGGGCGCTTCTGCGGGCCATCGTCGCCACCTTCTCTCTCGTCAGCCCCTCGTCAAGCCTTCGTCAGGCCCTCGTCAGGCCCTGGCGCGCTCGAACAGGTCGGCCCTCGGATCGTGACCGGCCTCGGCCTCGGCCATCTTCTCGACGGCGTCGCGGGCCTCGTCGGTGAGCCGCTGGGGCACGACCACCTGCACCTTGGCGAGGAGGTCACCGACGTGGTCGCCACGCTTGACGCCACGTCCCTTGAGCCGCAGGACGCGGCCGCTCGGCGTCCCCGCAGCCACCTTGACCTTGACCGAGCCACCGTCGAGCGTGGGCACGGCGATGGTCGCCCCGAGGGCGGCCTCCGCGAACGTGACCGGGAGATCCAGGGTGAGGTTGTCGCCCTCACGGCCGAAGACCGGGTGCTTGTCGACCGCGACGGTGAGGATGAGGTCGCCGGCCGCAGCGCCGGGATCGCCCTGACGACCCTTGCCGCGCAGACGAATTCGCTGACCGTCCTTGACTCCCGGGGGGATCCGGGCGTTGATGCGCCCGAGGTCGGGCGAGCTGAGCGAGACCGTGGATCCTTCCACGGCGTCCCGGAAGCCGATGCGCGTGCTCGCCTGCACGTCGGCACCGGGGCGGGGGCCCGCAGGCGCGCCGAAGCCACCGTAGCCGGCACCGGGAGCGGCTCCCCCGAACATCTGGCCGAGGATGTCCTCGAGGTTGGGCTGGGCGCCGCCGCCGCCGGTGTTGAACCGAACACGGTCTCCGCCGGGGCCGCCAGGGCCGCCGAACGCCGAGAAGATGTCCTCGAAGCCCGCGCCCTGGCCACCGGGACCGCCCGCCGTGAAGCGAGCCCCACCGTGCGACATGGCACGGATCGCGTCGTACTCGCGGCGCGTCTCGGGGTCGCTGAGGACGGCATACGCCTCCCCGATCTCCTTGAAGCGCTCCTCGGCCTTGAGGTCCCCGACGTTGTGGTCGGGGTGCATGGTGCGGGCGACCTTGCGGTAGGTCTTCTTGATCGTCGCGGCGTCGGCGTCCTGGGGCACGCCGAGGATCGCGTAGAAGTCCTTCTCGAACCAGTCCTGACTAGCCATGGCGCACCTCCTTCTTCGCGGTGACTCTCACACTGCTCCCATCATCGGGTATGCCGCCGGGCCGCGCAGGCAGCCCGGCGGCGGATGTCTCAGGCAGGGTCGGCGACCGACACCCGCGCGGCCCGGACGAGCCGGTCGCCGATGCGGTAGCCGGGCTGGAGCACCTGGACGACGGTGGTGCCCGTCGCACCGTCGGGGAGCTCGGCCTCGACGTGCATGAGGGCCTCGTGCACGTTCGGGTCGAACTCCTGACCTGCCTCGCCCAACCGCTCGACGCCGTAGCGACCCAGCGTGGACTCGAGCTTGTCGGCGATGGCCGCGAACGGGCCACCGGCGAGGTCTCCGGCCTGGCGGGCCATGTGGATGTCGTCGAGGACCGGCAGCAGCGACTCGACGACGCTGCCGACCGCGGTGTGGCGGATGACCTCACGGTCACGGTCGACGCGTTTCTTGTAGTTGACGTACTCGGCCTGGAGCCGCTGCAGGTCAGCGAGCAGCGTCGCGGCCATGGTGTCCTCCTCCGCGAGGGCGACCCCCTCCGACTCACCAGACTCGGCGGACTCGCCGGACTCGGCGGACTCGCCTGCGGCGTGGTCGAACTCGTCCTCACCACCTGGCTCGGACGAGGCGCCCGGACCGCCCTCGTAGTAGGTGTGATGGCGCTCCCCGGGGGCATTGTCCCCGGGGGCATTG
>NZ_JBFULD010000217.1:0-7338 GCF_056400505.1 Terrabacter sp. P5_B1 | reverse complement strand
CTCGACGGGGGGAACCGTCTGCGGCGGGGCGCCGCGGCTCAGCTCGTCGCGCTCGGGGAGGGTGCGCTGCCGGGCTGGGACGTCGTGGCCGCGAAGATGACGACGCGCGCCTTCGGGTTCGTCGGTCCGAGACCGGTCACGAGCGCCTTGGAACCGACCTTGACGGCGCCGATCGTCGAGTCCGTGCCCTTGCCGTTCGTGCGGGCGCGGACCTTGGTGTCGGCAGCCACCGCGAAGGTCAGTGAGAAGCCGTCCTTGGCTTTCACGGTGATCGAGCCGGCCGAGACCGCGGTGACGTCGCCGCGGATCGCCTGGTGGGTGACGAAGCCGCTCTTGCTCTTCGTGACCCACACGCCGTGCAGGCCCCGCAGCAGCCGCGTACGCAGCGCCTTGCGGTCGCCCTGACGGGCGTCGGCGCCCGGCGTCGCGCTGTCGACGGCCGGTGTCTCGAGGGCCGCGTCGACGAGATCGACGGTGTCGGCATCAGATACGGCATTCGTCGCGTCGTGCTGCACCTGGCCGGCGCCGACCGCGCTGGTGGCGGTGCCGTTCGCATCGGTCTTCGAGCAGGCGCCGAGGGTGAGGCTGCCGAGGACGAGGACGGCAGCCCCGAGGGCGGTGGAGGAGCGCAGCAGGCCGGTCGTCCGGCGCGTGTCGGTGTTCATGAGACCTACATTCCCCCACGCAGGTGAAGCATCGGTCCGGGTCGTGTTCGGATCGTGTTCGGGCGGTCCCGGCCCCGGGTTGATCGCTCAGACGTGGCCGGCCGCGCGGCGCCGGAGCAGCGCCCTCTCGGCGTCGTTCTGGGTCATCTCGGCGGCCCGGGCGAACTCCGCGCGGGCCTCGTCGTCGCGCCCGAGGCGCGCCAGCAGGTCCCCGCGGACGCTCGGGAGCAGGTGGTAGTCGGCGAGGGCGCCGGTGGCGACGAGCCCGTCGACGACCTCGAGCGCCGCGCCCGGGCTGTCGGCGTAGGACAGCGCGACGGCCCGGTTGAGGTCGATGACCGGCGACGGGCGGATCGCGCCGAGCTGGACGTAGAGCGCGACGATGCGCGCCCAGTCGGTCCCCTCGGCGGTGCGGGCGCGCGCGTGACAGGCCGCGATGGATGCCTGCAGGACGTACGGCCCGGCCACGTCCTGCGCCGTGTCGAGGAGTGACAGGGCGTGGTCGAGCGCGGCGAGCGCGTGCCGGATCAGGGCCCAGTCCCACTGCGTCCGGTCCTGGTCGAGGAGCAGGACCGCCTCGCCGTCGCGGCCGATGCGTGCACGGGTACGTGACGCCTGGATCTCCATGAGGGCCAGCAGCCCGTGCACCTCGGGCTCGCCGGGCGCGAGCGCCGACAGGACGCGGCCGAGCCTGATGGCCTCCTCCATGAGGTCACCGCGCACCCAGTCGCGACCCGACGTGGCGGCATACCCCTCGTTGAAGATGAGGTAGACGACCTCGAGCACCGAGGCGAGCCGCGGGGGCAGCTCGGCACCGGATGGGATCTCGACGGTGATGCCGTCCTGGCTGAGGGTCCGCTTCGCCCGCGAGATCCGCTGCGCCACGGTCGACTCGGTGGTGAGGAACGCTCGGGCGATCTCGCGGGTCGTCAGACCGCCGATCATCCTCAGGGTCAAGGAGATCCGCGGCTGAGCGGTGAGAGCCGGATGGCACGCTGCGAAGATCAGGCCGAGGACGTCGTCGTCGATGTCCTCGAGGGCCGCGTCGAAGTCGCCCTCGGCCAGCTCGGCCACCCTCAGCTCCTCCAGATGTCCGACCTGCTGCAGCTTGCTCGCGAGGTTGACGTCGCGACGGATGCGGTCGATGGCCCGCCGTCGCGCCGTGGACGTGAGCCACGCGCCCGGCTTGTTGGGTATGCCGTCGCGGGGCCACTGCTCGAGGGCCTGCACGAACGCGTCCTGCGCGAGGTCCTCGGCGAGGCCGACGTCGCCGACGAGGCGGGCGACGACGGCCGTCACCTTGGCGGCCTCCATGCGCCAGACCGCCTCGAGCGTGCGTGCGACGTCGTCGGTGCGCGGGCCGGTGGTCGGTGACACCCCGCCACTCTCGCACGCACGTGGGCGGGGTCGGGCGGATGTGCGGATCGGTCAGGCGCGGGCCGCGTTGCGGGCGGCCTCGGCTCGCATCTGCTCCTCGCGCTCGCGCAGCTCGGGGGTGAACTCGTCGCCGAAGTCCTCGGGCGCGAGGACCTGCCGCAGCTCGAGGGCGAGGCCGGGCTCGGGCGCGCACGAGGCCGGCCACCTCCTGAGCCACTCGATGGCCTCCTCGCGGGAGCTGACGTCGATGATCGTGAAGCCGGCGATGAGCTCCTTGGCCTCGGCAAAGGGCCCGTCGGTGACGACCCAGTCGCCCTCCTCCCACGTGACGCGCGCGCCCTTGGCGCTCGGGTGCAGCCCCTGCCCGTCGACGAAGACGCCGGCCTTGAGCATCTGCTCGTTGTAGGCCTGCATGTCGGCGAACTGCTGCTGGGTGCCGGTCTGGCCCTGCTCGGTCTCGGGGCCGGCCGGGACGATGATCATGAAACGCATGGTGGTCTCCTCGGTGGTTCGCTGGGCGTCCGTGCGGGGTCGGTGAGCCCCGCCTCACCCCCACGTCGAGCGGGACGGCCGGTTCTCGACACGCCCAACCGCCTTGTCGACGAACCCTAGAGCTCGAGGCGGACCGTCGCGGCCGACTCGACCCCGTCGCGGAAGGGGACGCCGTCCCGCGCGGCCCGGGCCACGGCCTCGAGGATGGGCGCGAGCCCGTCGTCGTCGACGTGACCGGCGACCTCGTCGGCGACGGCCTTGACCTGGTCGGGAGCGTTGCCCATGGCCACGCCCCACGCGGCCCAGTGCAGCATCTCGAGGTCGTTGCGCTGGTCGCCACAGGCGACGGTGTGGATCGGCTCGACGCGCAGCTGACGCCGGACCAGCTCGAGGGCGCTCGCCTTGGACACGCCCTCGGGGTTGATGTCGAGCCACGCCGACCAGCCGACGGCATACGACACCCCGTGCAGACCGGCACGCTCGACGAGCTCCATGAACTCCTCCGCCGTCGCCTCGGGCTGGCGGAGGGTGACGCGGGTGACGGGGTGGGCGATGAGCTCCTCCCACGGGACCTCGCGCGAGTGACCCATCAGCTCGCCGTCGGGGAAGTGCTTGCTCACCTTGAAGCCCACACCGGGCTCCTCGACGGCGATGAGCGCGTCGGGCAGCGCGACCCGCATCTTCTCGAGCACGGCCCGTGGGTCGAAGGTGACCATGTCGATGATCGAGTAACCCTCTGCCGCATGCCGATCGAGCTGGAGGGTCAGGGCGCCGTTGGAGCAGATGGCGTATCCCTCGCGCAGCCCGAGGGCCCCGAGGATCGGCATCGTTGCGATGATCGAGCGGCCCGTGGCGATGACGACGGCGACGTCGTCCGGAAGGGCACGGACGGCGTCGCGGACGCGGTCGGAGAGCTCACCCATGTGGTTGAGGGTCGTGCCGTCGAGGTCGAGGGCGARCAGTCGCTGTGCCATGCGCTCACCGTATCGCCCGGCGATGGACGGCCACGCAGCCCCGGACGCCCGTCGCCCGGAGGCTGCCGGATCGTCATCCGCCCACCACCCGGCGGCCACTGCGTCAGTGCTGCGCCCGGTGCAGCAGTGACGCAGTCCCCCAGGAGGCCCGGCGTCCTCAAGCGAGGCGGCCGAGGGCGTCCTCGATGCCGCGGTGCAGGGTCGGGTAGGCGTAGATCATCGAGCGCAGCCGCTCGATCGGGACCGCGCCGTGCACCGCGACGGCGAGCGCACCGAGCACCTCTCCCCCGGCCGGTCCCATCGTCGTGGCCCCGACGAGGACGCCGCGGTCGGCGTCGGCGACGACCTTGATGAGGCCGTCGGCCTTCGCGATCCAGCCGCGGGTCGTCTCGCCGAGGGGCGTCAGGCCCACCTGCACGTTGTCCAGCGCGTCTCGGGCCTGCTGCTCCGTCATCCCGGTGGCGCCGACCTCGGGATCGGTGAAGGTGACGCGCGGGAGGGCGGCATACTCCGCCGGTGAGCCGTCGTCGCCGAGGACGTCGCGGATGACGACGCCGGCCTGGTACATCGAGACGTGCGTGAAGGCACCCTTGCCGGTGATGTCGCCGACCGCCCACACCCCGTCGGTGACCTTGCAGCGGTCGTCGACGGGGGCTGTGCGCGAGTCCTTCGCGACGCCGACCGTGTCGAGGCCGACGGCGGCGGGGTCGGCGCGGCGTCCGGTGGCGACGAGGAGCTTCTCGGCCGCCAGGGTCGATCCGTCGGTGAGCGTGACCTGGAAGCCGGACCCGTCGTGGGTGACCCTGTCGGCGCCGACGCCCCGCCGCACCGTGATGCCGTCGGCCTCGAGAGCCTGCTGCAGTGCGGCAGACGCCTCCGGTTCCTCGAGCGCGAGGATGCGGTCGGCGGCCTCGACGATCGTCACGTCGACGCCGAAGCGGGCCATCACCTGGCTCAGCTCACAGCCGATCGCGCCGCCGCCGAGCACGACCATCGAGGCGGGCAGCTCCGTGGCCTCGATGACCTCGTGGTTGGTCCAGTAGGGCGTGTCACGCAGGCCCTCGATCGGCGGCACGGCAGCGGTCGTGCCGGGGTTGACGACGATGCCCGTCGTCGCGGCGTAGGCGGTGCCGTCGACGTCGACCCGGCCCAGACCGGCGATGCGCCCGGTGCCGCGCACGAACGTCGCCCCCTTGCCCGTGAGCCGGTCGACGGCGACCCGGTCGTCCCAGCTGTCGGTGGCCTCCTCGCGGATGCGCTTGGCGACGACCGACCAGTCGGGTGTGACCTGACCGACCGAGCCGGCGAGGCCGTCGACGCGACGCGCCTCGCCGAGGGCGTCAGCCGCGCGGAGCATCATCTTCGACGGGATGCAGCCCCAGTACGGGCACTCGCCGCCGACGAGCCTGCGGTCGACGCCGAGGACGCGCAGGCCCCGCTCGGCGAGGCTGCCGGCGACGTGCTCACCGCCCGGACCGAGGCCGATGACGATGACGTCGAAGGTGTGGTCGCTGTCGGTAGCCATGCCACAGCCTTACCCGTCCTGGCCGCGCTGGGAAGAGCAGGGCCCTGCGAGGCGAGGACGCTGCCGATGACGAGGGCGCCGACCGACGAGAGCACGACGGCGGGGAAGCCGGCCGCGAGGAAGAGCAGCGCGTAGAAGACGCCGATGTTGAGCGACCCGAGGACGAGGGAGCGCCACTGCTGCGTCACGGCATACGTCGATCCCCAGATGGCGGCGGGGAGCGCCGTCAGTGCGACGTTCGCCCGGCTCGCCGGGCGGCTCCCGAGCACTTCGCCAAGACCGCCATCGGGGGCGTCGGGAGCATCGCCGTCGCGATCTTCGCGCTCGTCCTGCCGACCAAGGAGTCGACGGCGGCCATCCTGCTGCTGCTCCTCGTCGGTGACGTCGTGGCGGTGTGGCACTACCGCCGCGACGCCGACCTCGGACTGCTTAAGCGCCTCATCCCCGCCGTGCTGCCGGGCCTCGCACTCGGAGCCCTCTTCCTGGCCCGGGTCGACGACACGACGCTGCGCCGAGCCATCGGCGGACTGCTGCTCGTCCTCGCAGCGCTGCAGCTCGTGCTGACCTGGCGCTCACCCGACACGGCCCGCGTGGGCGCCTCGAAGGCTGCCGCGATCGGCACGGGTGCGGCCGCCGGCTTCGCGACGATGACGGCGAACGCCGCCGGGCCCGTCATGACGCTCTACCTCGTCGGGCAGGGCGTCGAGAAGCGCCGCTTCCTCGGCACGAGTGCGATCTTCTTCTTCGGGGTCAACCTGTGCAAGGTGCCGTTCAGCGTCGGGCTCGGTCTCTTCAGCGTCGAGACCTTGTGGCGCGCGGCACTGCTCGCTCCGCTCGTGCTCGTCGGGACCTGGGTGGGGCTGCACACGGCACGTCGCCTCAGCCAGACCCGCTTCGACCAGGCCGTGCTCGCTGCGACCGTCGTCTCGGCGCTGGCACTCGTCGTCCGCTGACGCCAGGGGGGCGACCCTCAGACCGGCAGCAGGCGGGCCCGATGTCGCGCACACGGTGCGTCCGGGGCTGCTGCCGGGCCACGCCGCCCACGGCGGCGGGGCTGAGGGCTTTCTGTTGGGTTTCCGGCCGTCGGCGACGGGCCCGGCGCCGCATGCTGGGAACAAGGCCCCAGACCATGCCCACCGAGGAGGACATCGTGACCGTCACCACCGACCGCAGCCCCCACTGGCTGCTCCCCGAGGACTGCCGCCTCGAGGACCTCATCGAGGTCCTCGCCGACCGCACCCGCCGAGCCGACTATCCGCACGCGGCGCGGTTGGAGCGCGACGTCGTCGTCTACGACGCGAGCCGGCTGGACGGCATGCTCCATGACTCGTCCACGCTCCGCGAGCTGCTCGCGGAGCTGGCCAGAGCGCTCTCCGACGGGCCGGGCATCGTCGTGTTCGAGCAGGCCTTCGCCGCCGACACAATCGACCGCGTGACTGCCGCCTTCGACGCCATGATCGCCGAGCATCGTTCGGCAGGAACGCGGTCCGGTGACCACTTCGGCAAGCCCGGCGCGAACGACCGCGTCTGGAACGCCCTCGAAAAGCTCGCGGTCGCGGACCCCGAGGCYTTCGTCGACTACTACTCCAACGACGTCGTCGCCCTTGCCGCGACCGCGTGGCTCGGGCCCGGCTACCAAATCACCTCGCAGGTCAACGTCGTCAACCCCGGCGGCGCCGGCCAGACCGTGCACCGCGACTACCACCTCGGCTTCCAGAGCGGCGAGGTCTGCGCGCGCTACCCCTCGCACGTGCACGCGCTCTCGCAGGTGCTGACGCTCCAGGGTGCGGTGGCGCACTGCGACATGCCGGTCGAGTCCGGGCCCACGCTC
This sequence comes from Terrabacter sp. P5_B1, assembly GCF_056400505.1. Lineage (NCBI taxonomy): Bacteria > Bacillati > Actinomycetota > Actinomycetes > Micrococcales > Intrasporangiaceae > Terrabacter > Terrabacter sp. P5_B1. The sequence continues at coordinate 474 of NZ_JBFULD010000217.1, read as the reverse complement.
TACCTCCCGCACAGCCAGAAGTACGCCCACGGCTACGTCGCCTACCAGCGGCCCGAGTTCCAGGCCTATTTCGCCGACCACCACGTGCAGCTGCCCCTCGGCAAGGGCGATGCCGTCTTCTTCAACCCGGCCCTGTTCCACGCGGCCGGCTCGAACCAGTCGCCCGACATCCGACGCATGGCCAACCTGCTCCAGATCTCGTCCGCCTTCGGGCGGGCCATGGAGACGGTCGACCGGCAGCGCGTGGTGGAGTCGGTCTATCCGGCGCTCGTCGCAGCCCGTGCAGGGGGGCGGCCCGAGCGGGAGGTCGCAAACGCCGTCGCGGCGAGCGCCGAGGGCTACGCCTTCCCGACGAACCTCGACCGGGACCAACCGCTCGACGGGCTCGCCCCGCCGAGCCAGGCCGACGTCGTGCTGGCGGCCCTCGCCGACGGCATCGGCGCGGACGAGCTGCACGGCCGGCTCACCGCGCAC
>NZ_JBFULD010000216.1:0-7338 GCF_056400505.1 Terrabacter sp. P5_B1 | reverse complement strand
GAGCGGGACCTCTCGGTGGTCCCAGGGGGCCGGGCCCCGGGGCACGTCCTCGACCGCGAACTCGACTGCGGGGAAGGCTCGCCCGCACGTTGCCTCGAGCCGAGCGGCGGCGTCGAGGACGAAGTCGTCGAACTCGTCGCGGCGCGAGACCATCGCCGGGACCGGTGGCCACGCCAGTGGGCCGCGGCGCCCACGTCCGTGCCGGTCGCGTCGCCGACGACGCCCGGGAGTGCGGGGCGAGGCGGTGTCCACGACCACACTCTAGATCGACGGGCAGGGCTCATGTCGCCGCACCGCCCGGCATACGCCCTCTCTGATCTCAGGCTCGGACGGCGTGGTGATTCGTCCTCTCGGTGAGGGCGGGGCTAGAGTCCCGGATCGTGGGTCTGACACGTGGTTGCTCGAAGACGGGATGTGCGCGTCCCGCCGTCGCGACCCTGACCTACGCGTATGCCGACCGCGCCGTCGTGGTGGGCCCGCTCGCGACCTACGCGGAGCCGCACACRTATGACCTCTGTCTCGAGCACGCTGAGCGCATGACGGCCCCACGCGGCTGGGAGGTCGTGCGCGTGGGCGGCGAGTTCCCCGAGCCCGCCCTCGCGGCCGACGACCTCGTCGCGCTGGCGGATGCCGTGCGCGAGGCCGGCCGCCCGCGTACCAGCCGACCGGCCGAGCCCCGCACGACCCCACGCGGCCAGGCGAGCGCCGAGGCCGAATCCGGCGCCGTCGAGTCCGGTCGCCGGGGACACCTGCGCATCCTCAAGGACTCCTGACCACTAGGGTGTTCGGCGTGCCCCACCTCGCAGACTTCGTCAAGGCCTACGACGTGCGTGGACGGGTGCCCGACCAGCTCTCGCCGGACGTGGCCCACGCCATCGGAGCCGCGTTCGCCGAGGTCGTGGCCGTCCCTGACGGTTCCGATGGTGTCGTCATCGGTCACGACATGCGTCCCAGCTCGCCCGAGCTGTCGGCGTCCTTCGCCGCCGGCGTGACCTCGCGGGGCGTGGACGTCACCGTCATCGGGCTCTGCTCCACCGACGGGCTCTACTACGCGAGCGGCGCGCTCGACCTGCCCGGCGCGATGTTCACCGCGAGCCACAACCCCGCGCAGTACAACGGCATCAAGCTGTGCCGCTCGGCAGCGCGTCCGGTCGGCCAGGACTCCGGCCTCGCCGAGATCCGTGACCTCGCGCAGTGGATGCTCGACGGCGGCTCGGGCCTGGCCCGTCCTGCCGGCGGCCCCGGGTCCGTGACGACCCGCGACCTGCTCGGTGACTACGCCGCGTTCCTGCGCAGCCTCGTCGACCTCTCCGGCTCGCGGCCGCTCAAGGTCGTCGTCGACGCCGGCAACGGGATGGGCGGTCACACCGTCCCTGCCGTGCTCGGGACGGGCGCCGGGCTGGCCCAGCTGCCCCTGGAGATCGTCCCGCTCTACTTCGAGCTCGACGGCACGTTCCCCAACCACGAGGCCAACCCGCTCGATCCCGCCAACCTCGTCGACCTGCAGGCAGCCGTTCGCGAGCACGGCGCCGACATCGGGCTCGCCTTCGACGGTGACGCAGACCGCTGCTTCGTCGTCGACGCCGACGGCGAGCCCGTCTCCCCGAGTGCCGTGACGGGTCTCGTCGCGGTGCGCGAGATCAACCGGGCACGCGCCGGTGGCGACACCACCGTGTCCATCGTGCACAACGTCATCTCGAGCGCGGCGGTCCGCGAGATCGTGCTCGAGGCCGACGCGACGCCGGTGCGCACCCGGGTGGGCCACTCGTTCATCAAGGCCGAGATGGCCCGGGCCGGCGCCGTCTTCGGCGGCGAGCACTCGGCGCACTACTACTTCCGCGACTTCTGGTTCGCCGACACCGGGATGCTCGCGGCCATGCACGTGCTCGCCGCCCTCGGCGAGCAGGACGCCCCGCTGTCCGAGCTCTGTGCCGAGTACGAGCGCTATGTCGCCTCGGGTGAGATCAACTCGACCGTGACCGACCAGGCTGCGGTCGTCGAGCAGGTTCGGGCCTGGGCGCAGGTGCGCGGGGCCACCACCGACGTGCTCGACGGACTCACCGTCAGCAGCCCCCAGGGGCAGACGCCGATGTGGTGGTTCAACGTGCGGGCCTCCAACACCGAGCCGCTGCTGCGGCTCAACGTCGAGGCGGCCGACCGTGAAACCATGCAGGGGGTGCGCGACGAGCTGCTCGCCCTCATCCGGTCGGGCGCCGCCGACGCCACAGACGAGGGCGGTTCCACCACCGCCCAGGACGCAGGAGACGCTTCGTGAACCAGAGTCAGCCGACCATCGAGCCGTGGCTGCGCGGCATCATCCGGTGCCCGCAGTGCAAGGGCGAGGTCATCGACGCGGTCGCCACCGACGCGCCCGGTGCCGCGGTCACCGAGCTGCGCTGCCCCACCTGCCAGCTCGCCTACCCCGTCGAGGGCGGCGTCCCCGTCCTCCTCGTCGACCTCGCCCGACGCACCGACGGCTGAGCCCGATGGGCGCCGTGTTCGACGAGGGTCGCCTCGATGACGAGGGCGCCCTGGCGTCCCTCGACTCCGGCGACACGCTCCGCGCCCTCGCCGGGGCCGGTGCCCAGGTGCGGCGCACGATGTCCGCCGCCGGAGAGGCCGGTCTCGACCGGCTGCGGGACGTCGAGCCGCGGGGTGTCGTCGTCGCAGCCGCAGGCGGCTCCGGCGCCGTGGCCGACCTCTTCGAGGCCGTCTCGCGCGGCGCGGCCGCCCTCCCGGTCCAGAGCTGCTCGTCCGGCTCCTTGCCGGGGTGGGTGGGCGCCCTCGACGTCGTGATCGCCGTGTCGCAGTCCGGTCGCGCGGCGGGCACCCTCGCCCTCGCCGCCGAGGCAGCACGGCGGGGCGCGTTCCTCGTCACGGTCGGTGCCGCGGACTCCCCGCTCGCCGACGTCTGCGCGCGGTCCMACGGCGTGCACGTGCCGATCGCCGTCAGCGGAGCCTCGTCACGCACCTCGGTGTGGGCGCAGGCCACCCCGGCGCTGCTCGCCGCCGATGCCTTGGGCATCGCCTCCGTCAGCCACGAGACGTTGTCCGAGCTCGCCGACCTCCTCGACCGCACGGCCACCGACGCGAGGCCGTCGTCCGAGTCGTTCGTCAACCCGGCGAAGATCCTCGCGACCGAGCTCGCCGAGTCGACCCCCATCGTCCTCGGCGAGGGGCCGTTCGGCGACGTCACCGCTCGCCGGGCCGCCGCGATGTTCGGTCGCACCGGTCGGGTGCCCGTCGCCCACGGGTGCCTGCCGGACGCCGCGAGCCAGATCGTCGCCTGCTTCGACGGGCCGTTGGCCCCGGGCCAGTCGGGCGGGGGCGGCAGCGACGACATCTTCGCCGACCCCTTCCTCGACGGCCCGACCAGGGCGCCGCTGCGCCTCATCATGCTGCGCGACACCTCACCCGGTGACGGGCACGGGCTGGCCGACACCATCGTCTCCGTCGCCGAGGACGCCGGTGTGCGCGCGTCGCTCGTCGATGCCCCCGCGGCCGACCCGCTGCTGCGCCTCGCCCACCACGTCGCCCTCACGGACTATGCCGCGACCTACCTCGCGCTCGGCTTCGGCTTCGACCCCGCGACGTCGCCGCACGTGCGGCTGCTGCGGGGCGCCCGCGGGGACTGACCGTTCGACCCACCGAGGGCGTATACGGCCCTGCCGTGCCCGCAGCGCCGGTGTCCGTTCCAGGACGGCGGGGAGTCCCACGTAGGCTGCCCCGGTGACGCAGCACTTCGACCTGGCCATCATCGGCAGCGGATCGGGCAACTCGCTCGTGACGCCCGACTTCGACGACAAGCGCGTCGCGATCATCGAGGGCGGGACGTTCGGCGGGACCTGCCTCAACGTCGGCTGCATCCCGACGAAGATGTTCGTCTACGCGGCGGACATGGCGCGCGACGTCCGGGAGGCCGGCCGATACGGCGTCGACGCCACGCTGCAGGGCGTGCGCTGGACCGACGTGCGCGACCGCGTCTTCGGACGCATCGACCCCATCTCGGAGGGTGGTCGGCGCTACCGCGCGGAGGGACCCAACACCACGGCCTACCTCGGCCATGCGCGATTCACCGGCGATCGCACGCTCACGGTCGCCCTCGGGAACGGCCGCGAGGAGACGCTGACGGCCGACCAGGTGGTCGTCGCCGCCGGCGCCCACCCCGTCGTGCCCGACGTCGTCACCGAGTCCGGGGTGCCCTTCCACACCTCCGACACGGTGATGCGCATCGACGCGCTGCCCGAACGGCTCGCGATCATCGGGGGCGGCTTCATCGCCGCCGAGATGGCCCACGTCTTCGCATCGTTCGGCGTGCACGTGACGATCCTGGCGCGGTCGTCGGTCCTGCTGCGGCACCTCGACTCCGAGATCGCGCAGCGCTTCACCGACCTCGCCCGCGAGCAGTGGGACGTGCGCACCGGCACGAACGTCGTCCGCGTCGAGCGCGGCGCCGGGGGAGCGGGGGTGCGCCTCCACCTCGACAGCACCGCGGTCGTCGATGCCGACCTCCTCCTCGTCGCGACCGGCCGCCAGCCCAACACGGCCGAACTCGGCGCCGATGCCGGCGGCCTGCAGCTGCTCGACGACGGACGGATCGAGGTCGACGACCACGGGCGCACCAGCGCCCCGGGCGTCTGGGCCCTCGGCGACGTCAGTGCCCCCTACCAGCTCAAGCACGTCGCCAACGCGGAGGCGCGGACCATCGCGCACAACCTGGCGCACCCCGACGACCTGCGCCGGCTGCCGCTCGAGCACGTGCCCTCGGGGGTCTTCAGCCACCCCCAGATCGCGACCGTCGGGCTGACCGAGCAGGAGTGCATCGAGCAGGGGCGCGCCCACGTCACCTACGTCCAGGCGTACGGCGACACGGCATACGGCTGGGCCATGGAGGACACGACGGGCGTGTGCAAGCTCATCGCCGACCCCACGACCGGGCTGCTCCTCGGCGCCCACCTCATGGGAYCCCAGGCCACCTCGCTCATCCAGCCGCTCGTGCAGGGCATGGCCTTCGGCACGTCGGTGCACGACCTGGCCCGTGGCCAGTACTGGATCCACCCGGCGCTCGCCGARGTCGTCGAGAACGCGCTGCTCGGACTCAAGGTCGACGGCCCGGCCTGAGCGCGTTCCCAGCCGACTCCCAGACCGCCCTAGGATGACGCCATGGCAGGCGGACTCGTGGCCCTACTCGACGACGTCGCGGCGCTCGTGAAGCTCGCGGCGGCGTCCGTCGACGACGTGGGCGCCGCCGCCGCGAAGGCGAGCGTCAAGGCGACCGGAGTCGTCGTCGACGACACGGCCGTGACGCCACGCTACGTGGAGGGCCTGGCGCCCGAGCGCGAGCTGCCGATCATCAAGAAGATCGCGCTCGGCTCGCTGCGCAACAAGCTGCTCATCATCCTGCCGGTCATCATGGTGCTCAGCCAGTTCGTGCCGTGGCTGCTGACCCCGATCCTCATGGTCGGCGGCGCCTACCTCGCCTACGAGGGCGCCGAGAAGGTCTGGGAGATCCTCTCGGGTCACCGCGAGGAGGAGGCCGAGGCGGGCGAGGTCGACGAGAACGCCGTCGTCTCGGGCGCCATCCGCACCGACTTCATCCTCTCGGCCGAGATCATGGTCATCGCGCTGGGCGAGGTCGACACCGAGCCGTTCCTCTCGCGCCTGATCATCCTCGTCATCGTGGCCCTGCTCATCACGGCGCTCGTCTACGGCGTCGTCGGGCTCATCGTCAAGATGGACGACGTCGGCCTGCACCTGGCCGGGCGCGACTCGGGCGTGGCGCAGCGCGTCGGTCGTGGCCTCGTCCGGGGGATGCCGAAGCTCCTCTCGGTCCTCTCCACCGTCGGCATCGCGGCCATGCTCTGGGTCGGTGGCCACATCCTGCTGGTCGGGGTCGACGAGCTCGGCTGGCACGCGCCGTACGACCTCGTCCACCACCTCGAGGAGGGCGTCGCCGGGGTCGCCGGCATCGGCGGGCTGCTCGCCTGGCTCGTCAACACGCTCGCGTCGGCGGCCATCGGCCTCGTCGTCGGAGCCGTCGTCGTGGCGGTCCTGCACGTCCTGCCACGTYGCTCCGCCGCCGCCCACTGACCTCCCCCCGAGATCCAGCCGCACACCTCCGGGCGAACCACACCGCGTATGCCGTGTGCTCGTGTACGCAGGGTGTGCCGACAGCGCTCGCGTGGGTCGACAAACTGCTCGTCCACACCCCACGCCGAACGCCGGGCGTCGTCCACAGGCGCGCAGCGACCCCGGCGCCCCACACCCGGCGCGGGCAGGCTCACGGCATGGACCTCGTGCCGTACTGCGCCGATGACGTGGTCGACGCCGCGAGCCTGCACGAGCGCGGTCTCACGTCGCACGACATCGAAGGGCTCTGTCGGAGTCGACGCCTGCACCGCCTCGTGCGGGGCTGGTTCGCGACCCGAGCGCCGAAGGATGCGGTCGACCGACACCTGCTGACCCTTCGTGCCCTGCTCCGCCACTTCGACGGCAGGGTCGCCGCGAGCCACCACTCGCGCCTTCTCATGGTCGGGATCCCTGTCTGGCGCGCCGACCTGTCCCGCGTGCACCTGACCCGAGTCACCGACCGAGGGTCACGATCTCGAGATGGCTACCGCGTGCATCCGGCGATCGCGGGGCTGCAGGTTCGGGACACGCCGCTCGGGCCGGGGACGTCGATCGCCGGAGCGATCGTGCAGACCGGCATCGTCAACGGTCCCATGGACGCTCTCATCGCAGCCGACGCCGCCCTCTACGCCGAACTCGTCACACCGGCGGGGCTCGAGCGGGCGCTCCGGCTCTTCGCAGGCCGCACCGGGGTCGCGCCGGTCCGCGCCGCGTTGGCACACGCCGACGGCCGGCACGAGTCGCCGGGGGAGACCCGGCTCGCAGCCGTGCTCCGCGACCTAGGGGTAGCCGCCACGCCACAGGTGTGGATTCACACCCGGCTGGGAGCCAAGCGTGTCGACGCCCTCCTCGACGGTCATTCCGTCGTGCTCGAGTTCGACGGCGCCGTCAAGTACTCCTCGTCGCGCACCAGCACGCGCGTCGACGACCGCGCCGAGAAGGGCGTCGACAACCCGCTGTTCGCCGAGAAGGTGCGCGAGGATGCGATCCGCGACGAGCACTTCGAGGTCGTGCGGGTGGTCTGGTCACAGCTCGACGCCCCGGGCGACATCCGCCGTCGGATCGATGCCGCGGTGGCCCGGTCTGCGCGCCGGGCGGCCTGACCCCGCGAACACGTCACCGCCAGCCGCACACCAACAGGCCAGCGGCACACCGTGCGAGATGTGCGTGGATCCTCGGAGAGTGCGGCTGTCTCGGACCGTCGTACCT
>NZ_JBFULD010000215.1:0-7367 GCF_056400505.1 Terrabacter sp. P5_B1 | reverse complement strand
GTGCGAGGTGGCGCGTGCGAGCTGCCGAAGAGATGCGGCAGCACCACGGCGAAGCCCGCCCGCACGAGATCGTCACCGAAATCGATGACCTCGGGGGTGAGGCCAGGGCTCTCGTGGATGACGATGACGGCCGGGCCACTGCCACGGCGATAGGTCGGGTAGGCGCGGCCGTCCGCCTCGTGCCGGCCCGACTCCCATTCCGCGAGCAGCGACATGACAGCGACAGTACGCCGGCGGGCCGCCCGTCGTCCTTCGCAAAGTTACGCTGACGACATGTCGACCCCAGCGATCGCGGAGCGCGGACGGTTTGCCGGACTGCTGGCCCCTTCGGAGTGCGACCCCACCCTCGCCACGGACCCGGCCGTCCGCCGCGGGCTCCGCGGGGAGACGGTGCTCGTCCTCGGCGTCAGCCTGGGGTCGTCCGCCGTCTACGCCGTGCTCAGCATCATCGAGAAGCTGACCCGCCCGGTCCCGCTGTCGCAGCAGACGACGGCGATGAACCAGTCCGCGACCCCGGGACGGCCCTGGCTCGACCTCGCCTACCAGCTCGCCGGCGTCGCCCTTCCCCTCGTCGCGGTGGCTCTCGCGCTCTACCTGCTCAACCACATCCACCGGCCGGCGGACCACGTGCGGGCCGCCCACTTCGTCGGTCTCGACCGCCGGGAGCCGGCCCGCGACCTGCTCCGCGGACTGGGCCTCGCCGCCGTCATCGGCATCCCCGGGCTCGCCTTCTACTTCCTCGCCAAGGCCATCGGGATCAACACCCAGGTGTCGGCGGCCAACCTCGAGGCCGTGTGGTGGTCGGCTCCCGTGCTCGTCCTCGCCGCCATCGAGAACGCCCTCCTCGAAGAGGTCATCATGGTGGGCTACCTCTTCACGCGCTGGCGCCAGACGGGATGGTCGTGGCCGCTCGTCATCGTCCTGTCGGCGGTCATCCGCGGCAGCTACCACCTCTACCAGGGGTTCGGCGGCTTCGCCGGCAACATCGTCATGGGCCTCGTCCTCGGGCTCGTCTTCGTACGGACCCGACGGGTCATGCCGCTCGTCGTGTGCCACTCGATCCTCGACATCGTCGCGTTCGTCGGCTACTCCGTCCTGCGCGCCCGCGGCGTCTCGCTCTGACCGCCTTGATCGGTCGGACCGAGCACCCGGCGCCTGCGCGGCCCGCCCAGCCACACTGCATACGATGGCGCCCATGAACTCGGCCAGGCAGGTGCGCGCTCGCCTGCTCGGGGACCCGGCCGACGACTTCCGCCTGACCCGGCGCACCGCCGGGCGCGTCGCGTGGCTCGGCTGGGGCGGCCCGCTCTTCTTCATGCTCGTCGGCGGCTTCATGCGCTTCTGGCACGTCGGCGCCCCCCACCAGCTGGTCTTCGACGAGACGTACTACGTCAAGCAGGGCTGGTCGATGGTCCTCTACTGGTTCGAGATGAAGAACGACGAGGTGCTGCAGCAGGCCAACCAGGTCGACCAGCACTTCACCGCCAACGACCCGATGATCTACGGCACCGAGGGCGACTTCGTGGTCCACCCGCCCGTCGGCAAGTGGCTCATCGGGTGGGGCGAGGCACCCTTCGGCATCCTCAACTCCTTCGGCTGGCGCTTCGCCGTCGCCCTCGCCGGGACGATCTCGATCTTCATGCTCGGCCGGATCGCCCGACGACTCTTCCGCTCCGACCTGCTCGGCACCGTCGCGGCCGCCCTGCTCGCCTTCGAAGGACACCACTTCGTCCACTCTCGCACCGGGCTGCTCGACATCTTCGTCATGTTCTTCGGTCTCGCTGCCTTCGGTGCCCTGCTCATCGACCGCGACCGGGCGCGGGAGGTGCTGGCCCGCCGCGTCGGCGACCGGGCGCGCTCCGCCATGTCGTGGACGGGGCCGTGGCTCGGCTGGCGGCCATGGCGGTGGGTCGCCGGCATCATGCTCGGCCTCTGCGCCGGCGTGAAGTGGTCGGGTCTCTACTTCCTCGTCTTCTTCGGGCTGCTCACCGTGCTGTGGGACCTCGGTGCGCGCCGGGCCGCCGGGGTGCGGGGCTGGTCGGTCGGCGGGGTCGTCAAGGACGGGCCGTATGCGTTCGTGCAGGTCGCCGTCACCGCCGTGGTCACGTACGTCGCGAGCTGGACCGGCTGGATCCTCAGCCAGGGTGGGTCGTTCCGCACGTGGGCGCAGAACAACCCGGACACCGTCCACGCCTGGCTGCCGGACTGGTGGCGCTCGCTCTGGGCCTACCACCAGCAGATGTACGCCTCGACGCAGGCGATCACGAGCTCGCACCCGTACCAGACGAACCCGTGGTCCTGGCTCATCCAGGGCCGCCCGACGTCGTTCTTCTACGAAGGCCCGAAGAAGGGCGCCGATGGGTGCCTCGTCGACCAATGCAGCAAGGCGATCACCTCGCTGGGCACCGTGTCGATCTGGTGGGGTGGAACGCTCGCCATCTTCGTGCTGCTGTTCATGTGGGCGTTGCGCCGGGACTGGCGCGCCGGCGCGATCCTCTGCGCCCTGTTCGCCGGCTACCTGCCGTGGTTCTTCCTCGGCAACCGGACGATCTACTCCTTCTACGAGGTGGCCTTCGTGCCGTACGTCGTGCTCGCCTGCGTCTACGTGCTCGGGCTCGTCATCGGGGGGCGTGAGGCGTCGTCGACCCGGCGCCGGATCGGACTGGGCGTGATGGGGGCCTTCGTGCTGCTCACGATGGGGCTGTTCGCGTTCTTCCACCCCATCTACGTCGCCGACGTCATCCCGCTCCAGGAGTGGCAGCGCCGGATGTGGTTCCCCAGCTGGGTCTGAGAGCTACAGCCATTGACGTATGCCGTGGTCCGCCGAGCGCAGGTCGACCGGGCCGGTGGCCGACCCTAGCTTGAGCCCATGATCGTGGAGTCGCCGAAGTCACCTGTCCATGGACTGCACCGATGCGCTCGGTGGCTGGCCCGACTGCTGCCGGTCGTCATGGCGGCGATGGCGCTGGTCGTCGTGGCGCCGGCTTCGCCGGGCTGGGCCGCCGGCCCGGCCGACGAGGTGCACTACACGTTCACCGGCTCGACGTCGGTCGCCATCGACTGGCGCGGAACGGCCAACGACGTGCGCTGGGGCACGAGCACGTCCTACGGCCAGACGGCGACCGGTGTCGCCCCCGGCTGGACCCCGTGGTCCTCGCCCGGCCCCTTCTGGCAGCTCGAGCTCGGCGGCCTGGTGCCGGGCACGACCTACCACTACTCCATCGGCGGCGGACCGGACTACACCTTCCACGCGCCGCCCACGTCGAGCTTCCGCTTCGACGCGATCGGCGACGTCGGCGACACCGTGAACTTCTCCAAGCTCGGCGCGACGCTCGACAACATCAGCGCCGACGACCCGTCGTTCGTCCTCATGGTCGGCGACCTGACGTATGCCAACGGCACGACGATCGCGGCGGTCGACCAGCACTTCAACGACGTCATGGGCTGGAGCACCCGGGCCGCGTACATGCCCGCGTGGGGCAACCACGAGTACGACGTCGCGGGCTCGGACGACCTGCGCAACTACAAGGGTCGGCTGCTCATGCCGCACGCCGCGGCGTCGCCCGGATCGCCGGCGATCTCGTCCGGCGGCAACGACTGGGGCTGGTTCGACGCCGGCCCGGTGCGGTTCATCGCCTACCCCGAGCCGTGGACGGGCGCGTGGAGCGACTGGCAGTCCAAGGCCGGCCCGCTGATGCGGCAGGCGCAGGACGACCCGAACATCAAGTACATCGTCACGTACGGCCACCGGCCGGCATACTCGACCGGCTACCACCCCGGCGAGTCCCAGATCGCCTCGATCCTCGACGGGTTCGGGCAGAGCTACAGCAAGTACGTCCTCAACATCAACGGGCACTCGCACGACTACGAGCGCTTCCAGCCGATCCAGGGCGTCACGCACGTCACCGTCGGCGCCCCGTCGTCGCTGGAGACGCCGTGGACGAGCACCGACCCGCGCACCGCGTTCCGGGCCTTCCACCTGTCGCACATGCGCGTCGACGTCGGCCCGACCGGCCTCAAGCTGCAAGCGATCTGCGACTCGTCGGCCAGCAAGGAGGAGATGACCTGCTCGGCGGGCAGCGTCATCGACGAGTACGTCATCGGCACGCCGCCGGTGCTGCCGGTCGCCACGTCCTTCTACGTGGACAAGACGAGCCCGGTCTGCAGCGACTCGGGCAGCGGCACGTCGAGCGCGCCGTTCTGCACCGTCACCAAGGGCGTGAGCCGCCTGCAGGCCGGCAACGTGCTCTACATCGGCGACGGCACCTACGCCGAGTCGATCAAGCCCTCCGCGTCCGGCACGGCGAGCGCCCCGATCACCATCACGAGCTGGCCCGGTCGCAACCCCGTCATCGGCACCGGCGTGACCAACGGTGCCTACATCTCGGCGCGCAGCTACATCACGCTCACCAACCTCACCTTCACCGGGACGATCGGCGACGGCATCTACGTCACCAAGAGCGACCACATCACGGTGCGCGGCAACACGGTGACCAACGCCGGGCGGCAGGCGCAGGGAGCCACCGCTCCGGGCATCAGCATCCGCGCCACGAACAGCTCGCTCGTCGCCGACAACAACACCAACCACAACAGCGACACCGGCATCTACGTCACGAACACCTCCACCGGCGACACCGTGACGAACAACGAGTCGAGCTTCAATGCCCAAGGTTGGCAGCGCAACGCCAACGGCATCAACGTCACGAGCCCGGGAAACGTCGTCACCGGCAACGTGACCCACGACAACGAGGACTCCGGCATCCAGCTCTACACGGGGGGCAACAACAACCTCGTCACCCTCAACGTCACGTACAACAACGGTGACCACGGCATCGACAACCTCAACGTGACGGGCGGGACGATCGTCGGCAACACGGTGTTCCGCAACTGCACGAGCGGCATCAACCTCGAGGGCGTGACGTCGGGCAGCTACCGGATCGCCAACAACGTCGCCGTCGACAACGCCGTGTACCCCGCCTACGCCGGGATCGCGTGCGGCCGCCGCGCCGGCAACATCGGCGTCTGGGACGGCGCCCAGAACAGCACGCTCGTCGACCACAACCTCGTCTACCTCAGCAAGACCGGGGTCATGTATGCGTGGGGCACGACGTACACGAGCCTCACTGCCATGCGCACCGCGTCCGGGCAGGAGGCCGCCGGCGTCCAGGCCGACCCGAAGTTCGCGAACACGGGCACCTGGGACCTCTCGCTGCGCGAGGGCTCCCCGGCCATCGACCGCGGTGACAGCGGGGTGCCCGGCGAGCAGGCCACCGACATCCTCGGCTACCCGCGCGTGCGCGACCCGAACGTCGCCAACACGTTCGCGTCCGGCCCCCGCCTCTACGACGACCTCGGCGCCTACGAGTACCAGCCCGACCTGCCGCCGCCAGCGGTGCAGCCGCCGGTCGCCGGCCTGACGCTGACGCCGACCTCGGGGACGGCCCCGCTGGCGGTGAGTGCCGATGCCTCCACGTCGACCGACCCGCAGGGTCAGACCCTCCGCTACTCGTTCGACTTCGGTGACGGCACGACCCTGTCCGACCAGGCGTCCGCCGTCGCGAGCCACAGCTACCCGTCCGCCGGCACGTACACCGTCACCGTGACGGCCCGGAACACCTCCGGACTCACCGGCACGGCGAGCGGCTCCGTGGTCGTCGCAGCACCCCCGCCGCCGGTGCAGCCGCCTTCGGCGAGCCTCGTCATGACGCCCGCCAACGGCACCGCGCCGCTGTCGGTCACGGCTGACGCGTCGACCTCGACCGACCCGCAGGGCCAGGCTCTGACGTACGCGTTCGACTTCGGTGACGGCACGACGCTCCCGGCCCAGTCCGCTCCCACCGCGACGCACGTGTACACCAGTGTCGGCACGTTCACGGCCACGGTCACGGTGCGCAACGCCAGCGGCCTGAGCACCCCGACGACCGCCACGGTGGTCACGACGGCTCCGGCCGTCCAGCCGCCCGCCGCCTCGTTGACGGTGACGCCGGCCAGCGGTGCCGCACCGCTCGCACTGCGCGCCRACGCATCCGCCTCGAGCGACCCACAGGGTCAGGCGCTGTCGTACGCGTTCGACTTCGGTGACGGCACCACGGTGCCCTCGTCGGCGACCGTCACGGCCGACCACACGTACACGGCCGCCGGCAGCTACACCGTGACGGTCACCGTCACCAACGCGTCCGGCCTCAGCGACACCACCGCCCGGACCGTGTCCGTCACGACGCCACCACCGCCGGTGCAGCCGCCGGTCGCGTCGCTCGGCGTGACCCCGACGAGCGGGACCGCGCCCCTGAACGTGTCGGCGGATGCGTCCGCATCGAGCGACCCCCAGGGGCAGGCGCTCTCGTACGCGTTCGACTTCGGTGACGGCGCCACGGCGCCCGCGTCGACGACCGCTACGGCGGCCCACACCTACACGGCCGCCGGCAGCTACAGCCTGACGGTCACGGTCACCAACACGTCGGGACTCACGGCGACCGACCAGAAGAGCGTCACCATCGCGGCGCCTCCCCCGCCGGACCAGCCGCCGACGGCATCGCTGGCCGTCACTCCGTCCAGCGGAACCGCGCCGCTGCAGGTGTCCGCCGACGCGTCGGCATCGCGAGACCCGCAGGGACAGACGCTCTCCTATGCCTTCKACTTCGGTGATGGTGCCACCGTGTCCGCATCCGCGACAGCGACCGCGAGCCACGCCTACGCCACCGCGGGCAGCTACACCGTCACCGTGACGGTGGCGAACACGTCAGGGTTGACTGCCACCGACCAGAGGACGGTGAGCGTCTCGGCGCCTCCCCCGCCGATCCAGGCGCCGGCGGCATCGCTGACGGTGAGTCCGTCGAGCGGTACCGCGCCCGTATCCGTCACGGCCGATGCGTCGACGTCGACCGACCCACAGGGGCAGTCGCTCTCGTACGCCTTCGACTTCGGTGACGGCACCACCGTGCCGGCGTCGACGACCGCGACGGCTACCCACACCTACACGACGGCGGGCAGCTACACCGTTGCGGTGACGGTGACCAACACCTCGAGCCTCTCCGCCACGGCCACGAAGCCGGTCACCGTCACGGCACCGATCCAACCGCCGACGGCGTCGCTGACGGTGACCCCGTCGAGCGGCACCGCCCCTGTGACGGTCACGGCCGACGGGTCGGCTTCGACCGACCCGCAGGGCCAGGCGCTGACCTACGGCTTCGCCTGGGGCGACGGGACCACGACGGCCGCCTCGGCGAACGCGACCGCCACCCACGCGTACACGACGGCGGGCACCCGGACGGTGACGCTGACGGTCACCAACACCTCCGGCAAGACCGCCTCGGCCACGAGGGCGGTGACGGTGACGGCTGCCCAGGCGC
The DNA here is from genome assembly GCF_056400505.1 of Terrabacter sp. P5_B1. Classification (NCBI taxonomy): domain Bacteria; kingdom Bacillati; phylum Actinomycetota; class Actinomycetes; order Micrococcales; family Intrasporangiaceae; genus Terrabacter; species Terrabacter sp. P5_B1. Next base: position 18 of record NZ_JBFULD010000215.1, on the reverse strand, counting down.
CCACGGCCTCGTTGACGG
>NZ_JBFULD010000214.1:0-7388 GCF_056400505.1 Terrabacter sp. P5_B1 | reverse complement strand
GGCGAGGCCGGCGGCGAGCCGGCGGCGGTCCTCATCGGAGAGCGGCACGGCCGAGGTGACGGTGGCCGTCTGCTGCTCGCGGCGGTGCGAGGCCGTGTCGAGGTAGCCCTCGACCGTCCGGTCGAACCGGCGACCCCGCGGGGCGCTCACGGCCTGGCGGACGAGTCCGAGGGTCTCCGGGGCGACCTTGTCGCGCAGCAGCGACTCGACGAGCGCGGTGCGCCGGTCGTCGGAGGCCTGCGTGTCGGTCAGCGCAGAGCGCAGTCCGGCGTCGGCCGCGACGATCCGCTCGAAGCGGAAGAGCTCGTCCTCGACCTGGTCCGCACGCCCCTGGGCCTCGGCCTGGGCGATGACGGCCTCGACGGCATACGCCTCGATGGTGTCGGTGAGGTCACGCTGGGAGGTCCACCGCTGCGCGAAGACGCCCTTGAGCACGACGAGCGTCTCGGCGCTCACCTTGCCCGCGAAGAGCCGCTCGGCGAGCTGCGCCTTGTCCGCGCCCTCACGTGAGGTGTCGGCTGCGGCGCGGCGCAGGGCCGTGCTGCCGTCGAGGAGTCCGACGACCGCGAAGAGCTCCTCGGCCAACCGTGAGCGGTCGGCACCGGCGGCGAGCGCGCCGGTGAACGCATCGCGGCTCGCGACCGCTGCTGCGCGTGAGGATCCCTGCATCAGCGGTCCCCGACCTTCTCACGGACGACGTCGCCCGACTCGAGCTCGGCGAGGAAGCGCTCGACGATGCCCTTCTGACGGGTCTCGTCGTGCAGCGACTCGCCGACGATGCGGCTCGCGAGGTCGGTGGAGATGCGCCCCACGTCCGCGCGGAGCGACACGACCGCCTGCTGGCGCTCGGCGTCGATCTGCTTGTGCGCGGTCTCGGTGATGCGCGCGGCCTCGGACGCCGCGTGCTCACGCATCTCGGCGATGATCTGCGCCCCCTGGGCCTTGGCGTCCTCACGGATGCGGGCGGCCTCGGAGCGGGCCTCGACGAGCTGGGCCTGGTACTGCTCGAGCGCGGCCTGGGCCTGGGCCTGGGCCTCCTCCGCCTTGTTCATCCCGCCCTCGATGGCAGCGGTGCGCTCGGCGTAGATCTGCTCGAGACGCGGCACGACCTTCTGCTTGACGATCACGTAGAGGATCGCGAAGCACGCGAGGCCGAAGAAGAACTCCAGCGGGTGCGGGATGATCGGTGCCGCGGTGGCCCAGAAGCCGCCCTCGCCGCCCTCGGCGGTCACGGTCACTGCTTGCATGCGGGTCTCCTAGAGAGAATGACGAACGGTGCTTCGAGCTGCCCCAGGAAGGGGCGTCAGCCCTTGAAGACGAACGCGAGGGCGATACCGAAGATGGCGAGCGCCTCGGTGATGGCCATGCCCAGGAAGGCGATCGGCTGCAGCATGCCGCGGGCCTCGGGCTGACGGGCGACGCCGTTGATGTAGGCGGCGAAGATCAGACCGACACCGATACCGGGGCCGATGGCGGAGAGGCCGTAACCGAGGATGGCGATGTTGCCAGTCATGTGTAATCCATTCCTTCTTGTCTTGTCCGGCTGGCGGTTACCAGACGGGCGGGGGCGAAGCTGGTTTGTGGTGCTCGTGCGGTGGTGCAGTCGTGGTGCGCGCCGGGCGCGCGGGAGGCTCAGTGCTCGTCGGCGACGGCACCGGCGATGTAGAGCGCGGCGAGCAGGGTGAAGACGTACGCCTGCAGGAACTCGACCAGCAGCTCGAAGAGCGTCATCACGAAGGCGAAGACCCACGTGACGCCACCGGCGACGACGAGGATGCCGCCGGAGGTGAGCATGTACCAGCCGCCGGTGATGAACAGGACGATGAGGATGTGGCCGGCGAACATGTTGCCGAAGAGTCGCAGGGCGAGGGTGACCGGACGCGTGAACAGGTCGGTGATGAGCTCGAGGAAGAAGATGAAGGGGATCATCGCCTTGGGCAGCCCGGCGGGCACGAGCGACTTCCAGTAGCCGATGAAGCCGTGCTTGCGCATGCCGACGACGTGGAAGACCACCCACACGATGAGCGACAGGGCGATCGGGAAGCCGATGCGGCTGAAGGTCGGGAAGCTGAACGGCGGGATGACGCCGAAGAAGTTGTTGACGAGGATCGTCGTGAAGAGGGCGAAGAGCAGCGGCACGAACCGCATGAACTCCTTGGTGCCGATGAGGTCCTTGGCGATGCCGTTGCGCACGAGCCCGTAGACGGCCTCGGTCCCCATCTGGCCACGGCTCGGCACGAGCGCCTTCTTCTTCGTCGTGGCGAGCAGCCACCAGACGACGAGCCCGGTCGCCACGACCATGAGGATGATCGGACGCGTGATCGCCCAAGGGCCGTCCGTGCCGAAGAGGGGCTGCCAGAACTCCTCGACGCCGGGGGCGGTGTAGTCCGTCGGGGCGGCGGCCACGATGCTCACGGGTTGCTCCTTGGTAGGTTCTGGGCGCTTCGGCTGACGACGGACGTCAGCGGTGGGGGTTCGGTGCTCGGGTGCGCAGATCCGCACGTGCGCGGGTCAGCGGGCGATGCGCCGGTGGCCGGCACGAACGCGTTCACGCTCACGGGCTGGCTCAATGGGTACCGTATCGGAACCAGATGAGGTAGAGCGACAGGGCCATCCCCCCGACGATCCCTGCTCCGACGAGCCAGGACGTTCCCAGCAGGTGGTCCGCGATGGCCCCGAGTCCCCCGTAGACCAGAGGTCCCGTCAGCAGGTAGGCGACCGCGCGCCAGGCGGAGTCCTGCTCGCGGATGTTGAACGCGCGCAGCTCCTCCGCCTTGTCCGCCTCCGACGGTTCGGTCGGGTCGTCGGGCTCGGGCGTCGAGGGTGTGGTCATGTCGACCTCCGGTCTCACGGCTCATCACGCTGCTCCCGGTCGGGCTTCGCGTCCAGCGAGGCAGCGCCGTCGGGGTCGTAGGCGAAGATCCGCAGTCGCTTGTAGGCGCGCATCTCGAAGAAGAGCCACACGACGGCGCAGACGGTGACGGACAGCCCGATCGCGTAGCCGGAGGCCCACGTGACGTCGCGCAGCGCGAACATGACGATGCCGAGCACCAGCACCTTGAAGGTGTAGGTGGCCATGACGATCATCATGGTCGTCGTGGGCGGCAGGTCGGCCGTGCGCTTCATGACGAGGAGCGTCAGGCTGAAGAAGAAGATGACGATGGCGGCGCCGAGCGCGGCAGACCACGCGGCCTTGGGGCTCGAGAACAGCCCGACGACCACACACAGGAGACCGGCCACGGCCGTCGGCAGCAGGGAGCCCCGGAGGAGCTGCGCGAAGGCATCCGACTGGGATGCGTCGCGGGCCGGTGTGGCGCTCAAGGAAACCTGCCTGGTGCGTCGGGTGGCGTCGTGCGGGCGGGGCTCGAGCAGATCCGGATCAGACTCGGATCGGCTCCGTTCAGAAGGACATCGGGCGCCTGCGACGGTCTTCTCAGACTCCCCTCAGGCGCTTGTGAATGCTATCACAAGCGTTCGGACGGCCTCCACCGCGGCAGCCACACGGTGAGCACGACACCCATCGCGGCGGCCACCCCGACGACCGCGAGCGGTCGGGGTCCGTCCCAGATGACGAAGGACACCGAACCGAGGGCCACGATGGCGGCCCAGAGGTAGAGGATGAGCACGGCTCGGCGGTGGCCGTGGCCGATGCGCAGCATGCGGTGGTGCAGGTGCATCGCGTCGGGCTGCCACGGGCGCTGGCCGGCCCGGGTGCGGCGCACGACGGCGAGGACCATGTCGAGGAACGGCAGCAGCAGCACGGCCAGCGGCACGAGGATCGGCAGGAAAGCTGCCGACACCGCGTTGTTGCTGATCTGTCCGGGATCGACGTTGCCGGTCAGGGTGATGGTCGCCGCCGACAGGAGAAGTCCCAGGGTCAGGGCCCCGGAGTCGCCCATGAAGAGCCGGGCGGGATGGAAGTTGTGCGGCAGGAAGCCGGCGCAGCACCCGACGAGCGCGGCGCAGATGAAGGTGGCCGTCGAGAACACGTTCGCCGGCACGAAGGAGCGAGACACGAGGTAGCTGTAGATGAAGAAGGCGAACGCGGCGATGCCGACGACGCCGGCGGCGAGCCCGTCGAGGCCGTCGATGAAGTTGACGGCGTTCGTCGAGGCGATGACGACGAGCACCGTGAAGAGCACGAGCACCGGCGTCGGCAGGATCGTCGTGCCGAAGATCGGCAGCGAGAGCAGCTGCACGCCGGTGTAGGCCATCAGGCCCGCGGCGAGCATCTGCCCCGCCAGCTTGGTCAGCCAGTCCAGCTCACGGATGTCGTCGAAGGCCCCCACCAGGCAGACGATCCCGCCCGCGGCGACCACGCCGATGATCTGCTTCGTCGAGAAGAGCGAGCCGAGGTAGGGCAGCGCCCTGGCCACCAGAGCGGCCGCCACGAACCCGATGTAGATGCCCACTCCCCCGAGCCGCGGGATCGGCGTCTTGTGGACGTCGCGCTCGCGCACCGGGGTGAACGCGCCCGACGCCACGGCGACGCTGCGCACGAAGGGTGTGGCGAGGTACGTGACCGCAGCGGCCACGATGAGGACGAGGACGTACTCGTGCACCTACCGACCTTCGCTTGACGCCGACGCTGGCGAGTGGGCTGACTCAGCGAGGGTATGCCGGGAAGCGCGTCACGAGATCGGTGACCTCGGCACGCACCTGCTTGCTGACCGCGTGGTCCGGGTCGGCGTCACCCGTGGTCACGGCCTGGTGGATGAGCGAGGCGATCTGCCTCATCTCCTCCAGGCCCATTCCCTGGGTCGTGACCGACGGCGTGCCCACGCGGATGCCGGAGGCGATGTTGGGCTTCTGCGGGTCGAACGGGATGGCATTCTTGTTGAGCACGATGCCGGCCGCGTCGGCCCGCTCCTCGGCCTCCTTGCCGGTGACGCCCACGCCCTGCAGGTCGAGCAGCGACAGGTGGGTGTCGGTGCCGCCGGTCGTCGGACGGATGCCCAGCTCGAGCAGGCTCGCCGCGAGCTGCTGGCTGTTGGCGATGACGTCCTTGGCGTACTGGGCGTACTCGGGGGTGGCGGCCTCCTTGAAGTTGACCGCCTTGGCCGCGATGGTGTGCATCTGCGGGCCGCCCTGCATCATCGGGAAGATCGCCTTGTCCATGGCCGCGGCGTGCTCGGCCTTGCACACGAGGGCGCCGGAGCGCGGGCCGCGGAGCACCTTGTGGGTCGTGAAGGTGACGACGTCGGCATACGGCACGGGCGACGGGATGGCCTTGCCGGCGACGAGGCCGATGAAGTGGGCCGCGTCGACCCAGAGGATCGCGCCGACCTCGTCGGCGATGGCTCGGAAGCGCTCGAAGTCGATGAGGCGCGGGATGGCGGAGCCGCCGGCGCAGATGACCTTCGGGCGGTGCTCGCGGGCGAGCGCCTCGACCTGGTCGTAGTCGATGTCCTCCGACTGCTGGTCGACGCCGTAGTGGACGGCGTTGAACCACTTGCCGGAGAAGGAGACCTTCGTGCCGTGCGTGAGGTGGCCCCCCATCGGCAGCGCCATGGCGAGGATCGTGTCACCGGGCGACATGAAGGCGCCGTAGACGGCCTGGTTGGCGCTTGCACCCGAGTGGGCCTGGACGTTGGCATGGTCCGCGTCGAAGAGCGCCTTGGCCCGCTCGATCGCGATGGTCTCGGCCTTGTCGACCTCGGAACAGCCGCCGTAGTAGCGACGGCCGGGGTAGCCCTCGGCATACTTGTTCGACAGCGTCGACCCCAGCGCTGTCAGCACGGCGGGCGAGCTGATGTTCTCGCTCGCGATGAGCTGCAGACCGCCGCGGATGCGGTCGAGCTCGGACAGGAGCACCCCCGCGATGTCGGGGTCGAAGGACTGCAGGGCGCCGAAGTCGGAGCCGTAGAACGTGTCGTCAGCCATGGGAGTCCTCCGGGTGGGTCGGGAGTGGGGCGCGAGCGCGAGCCAACTCTATTGCGTCGGGCCTGAGCCGTCGGAGGGACCTTGGGTCGCGGACACGTCGCGCCACTCCCCCGGGGCGTCGGTCGTGTCGCCGACCTCGGCGACGGGCTCGGGCCCCGCATCTGGTTCGGGCGCCTCGAGCACGGGCTCCGGCACGAGCGCCGCGTCCAGCTCGTCCTGGGTGATGGCGCCCAGTCGCAGCGTCACCGGGGTCTCGCCGGTGCAGTCGACGATCGTCGAGGGCTGCCCCTCACTGACCGCACCACCGTCGAGGTAGACCCCGACCGACTCCCCGAGCATGCCGACCGCCTCGTCGACGGTGCGGGCGGCCGGGTCGCCGGTCGTGTTGGCGCTCGTGACGGCCATCGGGCCGATGTCCCCGAGCAGCTCGAGGGTGATCTCGTGGTCCGGGACGCGAAGGGCGACCGTGCCGTTCGTCTCCCCGAGGTCCCAGTGCAGTGACGTCTGGGCCTTGAGCACGAGGGTCAGCGGCCCGGGCCAGAACCTCTCCATGAGCCGCTGCGCGTAGTCCGGCACCTGGGTCGCGAGTCCCTGGGCGGTGCGCGCGGTCGGGATGAGCACGGGTGGCGGCATGTCGCGCCCGCGTCCCTTGGCGGCGAGGACGGAGGCGACGGCGGTGGCGTCGAAGGCGTCACAGCCGATCCCGTAGACCGTGTCGGTCGGCAGGACGACGATCTCGCCGCGTCGGACGGCTGCGGCCGCGGCCGGGATGCCCTCGGCGCGACCGTTGGGATCGGTGCAGTCGTAGCGCTCGCTCACGGGGCAGAGCCTACTGGCGTGGTCCGGGACGTCGTCCGGGGCGTCGTCCGGGGCGTCGTCCGGGGGGTCAGGACGGATCGATGCCGACGAGCTCGGCCGAGACGCGCCACAGCCGTGCCGCCACCTCGGTGTCGTAGGAGGCCCGCGACGACCGCTTGGCCCTGCCGCCCGCGAAGTAGCGGCCGGACACGTGCTCCAGAAGTGGCGACGAGGCGAGCAGGACCGAGGTGTCCGCGCCCCGCTCCGGGCTCTTCATGAAGGGCTGTACGAGGGGGAGCATCAGGCGCATCCACCCCCCGGAGTCCTCCTGCCCGAAGGCTGTTCGGACCACCCCGGGGTGCAGGGCGTTGGCCGTGACCCCCGAACCCTCGAGCCGGCGGGCGAGCTCGTAGGTGAACAGGACGTTGGCGAGCTTGGACTGGTTGTAGGCGCGCTGCCCGTTGTACCCCTGAGCTCCCTGCAGGTCGTCGAGGTCGATCCGACCCATGGCCTGCGCGCCGGACGAGACCGTGACGACGCGTGCCGGGGCGCTGGCCCGCAGCCGGTCGAGGAGCAGGTTGGTGAGCAGGAACGGGGCGAGGTGGTTGACGGCGAAGGTCCGCTCGAGCCCGTCGACGGTCTCGTGCCGGGTGGCCCAGTAGCCGCCGGCGTTGTTGACGAGGACGTCCAGGCGGGCGTATGCCGTG
>NZ_JBFULD010000213.1:0-7468 GCF_056400505.1 Terrabacter sp. P5_B1 | reverse complement strand
GTGCTCCATGAGCACGATGACCTTCTTGGCGCCGTGGACGAGGTCCATCGCGCCACCCATGCCCTTGACCATCTTGCCGGGGATCATCCAGTTGGCGATGTCGCCGCCCTGGCTGACCTGCATGGCGCCGAGGATGGCGGCGTCGACCTTGCCGCCGCGGATCATCCCGAAGCTCGTGGCGGAGTCGAAGAATGCGGCACCCTTGCGCAGGGTGACGGTCTCCTTGCCGGCGTTGATGAGGTCGGGGTCCTCGTCGCCGTCGAGGGGGTAGGCGCCGACGCCGAGGATGCCGTTCTCCGACTGGAGCACGATCTCGACGTCGTCGGGCACGTAGTTGGGCACCAGGGTCGGCAGCCCGATGCCGAGGTTGACGTACGCGCCGTCGCTCAGCTCGGCGGCGGCACGGGCGGCCATCTGCTCACGGGTCAGTGCCATCTCAGGCCTCCTGCTCGGTCTGGGTGGAGGCGGCGCGGGGACGGACGGTGCGACGCTCGATGCGCTTGTCCGCCGCCTGGTCTGGGGTCAGCGGCAGCACCCGCTGGACGAAGATGCCCGGCAGGTGGATCTGGTCGGGGTCGAGCTCACCGGGCTCGACGAGCTCCTCGACCTCGGCGACCGTGACGCGACCGGCCATGGCGCAGAGCGGGTTGAAGTTGCGGGCAGACTGGTTGAAGACGAGGTTGCCGTGGCGGTCACCCTTCGCCGCGCGCACGAGGCCGAAGTCCGTCGTGATGGCCTGCTCGAGGACGAACGTCCTGGTCTCACCCATCCAGGCGAGGTCCTGGGTCTGCTTGGGCGGAGAGGCTACCGCGACGTTGCCCGCGTCGTCGTAGCGCCAGGGGAGTCCGCCTTCGGCGATCTGGGTGCCGACGCCGGTCATCGTGAAGAAGGCGCCGATGCCCGAGCCGCCGGCCCGAAGCCGCTCGGCCAGGGTGCCCTGGGGCGTCAGCTCGACCTCGAGCTCGCCGGAGAGGTACTGCCGCTCGAACTCCTTGTTCTCACCGACGTAGGAGCTGACCATGCGCCGGATCCGCTTGTCGCGCAGCAGGATGCCGAGGCCCCAGTCGTCGACGCCGCAGTTGTTCGAGACGGCCTCGAGGTCGGTGATGCCGGCGTCGTGGATGGCTGCGATGAGCACGGAGGGGATGCCGCAGAGACCGAAACCGCCGACCGAGAGCGACATTCCGTCGCTGATCCCGGCGATGGCCTCCTGGGGGGTGGAGACGACTTTGTCCATGGCCGGACTCTATCCACGTGGGCGGCCGGGGGTGGCGTGGGGTCCCCCCACACGATCAGCCCGCCGTGTGGTCGCCGAGCACGTATGCCGACCGGCCGGCATACCTGCTCGGCATCGGCTCGGTAGCGGCGACGTCGCCCAGACGAATGACAGCAGTGTCATTCTCGGCCGCCGAGAAGAACAGGCGTGTAATTCAGTGGAACGCCTTGTGATGGCTGTGACTGGAGTGCATAAATGGGGCTGCAGTAAACCCTTTTTGACCCAGAATCCCACCTTTCCCCGCCTGACAAGAGGTTCACCATGGCCCTGCGCCGACGCCCGCTGGGCTGGGCTCTCGCCCTGCCTGTGCTCACGGTGCCGCTGTGCGTCTCCTCTGCGGCGGCGGTCCAGGCCCCGCCGGCCCGGCCCTTGCCCGCCGGCCTCGACGTCTACGTGCCCTACCAGGCCCAGACGATCTGCGACCCGGTGCCGCGTCCCGGCGTCGTGGCCTTCGCCCGGCTGATGACCTCCCACTACGGGATGGGTTCGCTGGGCCTCATGGGTCGCACGTGCGGCGGCGACGTCTCGGAGCACTACGACGGGCGGGCGTGGGACTGGATGCTCAACGTCGACAACCCGTCGCAGGAAGCCGTCGCGAAGTCCGTGCTGACGTGGCTCACGGCACCGGACAAGAACGGCGTCAAGGGGGCCATGGCCCGCCGCTTCGGGATCATGTACATCATCCACAACAAGAAGATGTGGCGGTCCTACGCCCCGGAGCGCGGGTGGGCCCCCTACTACGGCTCGTCACCCCACACCGACCACATCCACTTCAGCTTCAACTACGACGGCGCAGCCGGTCGCACGTCGTGGTGGACGGGCGTCCCGACGCACAGCTACCTCACGTCCCTGCCGCGGTCCGGGACGCCCCTGCCGACGGCCACGCATCCGACGACCCCGCCGGTCCCGGCCGCCACCCGGGCCGTCACCGCGTACCGGACCTTGAGCTACGGGATGACCTCGACGGCGGTGCGCACGTTGCAGGCCGGGCTCGGTGGGTTGCCGACGTCGGGCAACTACCTGTCGATGACCCGGGCCCGCGTCACGGCCTACCAGAGGTTCGTGGGCCTGCCGCAGACCGGCGTCGCCGATGCCCGCACCCAGCAGGTGCTCTTCACCCGCGGCTGGTCAAAGCCTGCGGCCAAGCCGACTCCCAAGCCCGCCCCGAAGCCGGCGACGCCGTCGTACCAGACCTTGAGCTACGGGATGACCTCGACTGCGGTGCGCACGTTGCAGGCCAGGCTCGGTGGGTTGCCGACGTCGGGCAACTACCTGTCGATAACCCGGGCCCGCGTCACGGCCTACCAGAAGTTCGTGGGCCTGCCGCAGACCGGCGTCGCCGATGCCCGCACCCAGCAGGTGCTCTTCAGCCGCGGCTGGTCCGCCGCTGCCAGGGCGGTGGCGTTCGTGAGCCCGCCGCATCCGGATTCCCTTGACAGCACAGCCATGCCGATGGTGCCGACGGTGATCACCGCGGACCTGCGCACCACGACGACCGGGAGGAGTTCTGCCATGACTGTCTACGCCAGCACGTCGTCACGCACCAGCGCCGGGGTTGCCAGCGTCGACGTCGGCACGAGCTACACGGCCTACAAGAGCCTGACGCTGGCGACCGGGTCGCGCGGCGCCGCGGTACGGGTGCTCCAGCGGGCTCTCGGGGGTCTCGCCGTCGACGGCGTCTTCGGGTCCGTGACCCGCGACAAGGTCGTCTCCCTCCAGCGCTCGCTGGCCCTGCCGCAGACGGGCGTCGTGACGGCTGACGTCTGGGACGTGCTCGAGGCCCGCGACTTCCCGTTCGTGGCCGACCGGTCGACGGTGCTGCGCGCGGGGGACAGCGGTCCGCAGGTGACGGCCGTGCAGCGGCTCCTCGGGGTGCACCAGACAGGTGTCTTCGACCTCGCGACGCGTGAAGCAGTCAAGGTGGCGCAGGCGCGTGCCGGGCTGGCGAGCACCGGTGTCGTGGCGTCCCGCACGTGGTCGCTCTTCGACCGACTGTCTGCCTGAGTCCCTTGCCGCTCAGTCGTTCTCGCGCGCGTCGACGCTGACACCCTCGGCCGCGAGACGGTCGGCCAGATCGCCTCGACCACCGCGCACGAGCACGATCGACCCGTCGGCCGCCCAGGCGGCCAGTGCCTGGCGCAGCACTGTCTCGAGGCCGCCCGCGAGGGCGACGCGAGGCGAGGGGTCCCAGTCGGGGGAGGCCACGACGAGAGCCCCGTATGCCGTGTCGACCCCGCCCGCGGCCAGCGCGACGTCGCCCGGCTCGGGGTCGGACATCGGGGAGAAGAGGTCGCCGTGCGTGGACAGCTCGCGTGCCTCGTCGACGGCACCCGGCGCATCGCCGGCCTCCGGGTGGCTGCGGGCGAGCGCGGGGAGCGAGACGAGGATGGCGTCGCCGCCGTGGCCGGCGGCCGCAGCGGGGGAGCCGGTGACGAGGACGTCCGCCCCGGCGGCGGCGTCACCGACGACGACGGTTGCACCGACGGACCACGTCGCCAGGGCCCAGTAGAGCGAGCGCCAGTGCGCGGGAAGGTCGAGGCCGACCGTCGTGCCGGGGCCCGCCGCGGCGTCGTCCTGGAGGAGGTTCGCGGCCTTGGACACCCAGTTGGCGAGGACGCGCGCGCTCAGCTCGATGCGCTCACCCTCGGTGGGCCCCGGCAGGTCGTCGTACCACGTGAGGCGGGGCCGCCCGGGGTCGGATGCCACCATCCGCACCAGCACGTCGCGGGGCGGAACCGTCGTCATCGGACAGTCCCTACCAGAAGGCGAGCCATCAACTGTTCTTGGCTCCTTCGACCGTGGTGCCGGGCGGTGGCTCGGTGAGCGGTTCGTCGTTCTTGAGCGCGGTGAAGAGCGCTTTGGCGCGCTCGGTGTCCCACTTGACCGCCAGGGCGCCCGCGTCCGTGCGGTAGGCGAGGTCGGACGTCGGCACCGAGAGCGACAAGCCCTCGTCATTGCTGACGGAGCGCATCGCCTGGAGCACGCGGACGGCGTCCATGATGCCGGTCCCCTGTCCGACGGCAATGCCCGCGGCGGAGCTGTCCGCGAAGCTCTTGTAGCGCCAAGGGATGAGCACGGTCGAGGGCGTCGCGGCCTTCTTCATGAGGGCGCCGAGGAACTGTCGCTGGCGGGCGGCCCGGCCGATGTCGCCGAGGGGGTCCTCGTAGCGAGACCGGACGTAACCGAGGGCGTTGCCGCCGTTGAGCGTCTGGCAGCCCTTCTTGAGGTCGATCCCCGCCTTCTTGTCCTTCATGTCGCGCGCAACGCACACGTCGACGCCACCGACACTGTCCACGACGGTCGCGAACCCGCCGAGGCCGATCTCGACGTAGCCGTCGACGTGAATGCCCGTGGACTGCTCGACGGTGTTGGTGAGCAGCTTGGGTCCGCCGATGGAGTAGGCGGCGTTGATCTTGTCGTGGCCATGGCCCGGGATGGGGACGTAGGAGTCGCGAGGCAGCGACACCATGACCGGCTTCCCGCCGCTCTCGGACACGTGCACGAGCATGATCGTGTCGGTACGGTTGCCGGCTGCGTCGCCCGTCGCGTACTTCTTGCGCTGCTCCGTGGTGAGCCCCTCGCGGCTGTCGGAGCCGACGAGCAGGTAGTTGTAACCCGACGTGTCTGTGGGCCGCTCGCCGCCGGGGACGTTGTCCACCTTGTTGACCGAACCCCACGCTTGCATCGGCACCCAGACCAGGAAGCCGATCCAGCCGAGGAGCAGCACGAGCAGGACAATGAGCACGACGCGTCCCTTGCGCGACCGGCGCGGCGGCCGGTCCGTCGGGTGCCCCGGCGGACCAGCCGCCCCGCCACGACCTCGGGTGCCGACGACGTCGGCGTCGTAGCGGTCCGGTCCGGTTTCCCGACGATCGTCGTGCGTCAGGGCCGTGCTGCCGCCTGCGGTCCGCTTGGGGCGGCGCCGGGTGTCCACGACATAGGCGTCGTCTTGGTCAGGGCGGCGAGAGGTGCTCGGATCAGTCGGCATCGGCTGCCTTCACGCTCGGGGACGGGAGAGTTTCGTCCGCCAGTGTGTCAGCCGGACCTGTCGAGTCGATGCGGGCGGTCGCCCGCGGTGCCTCGTCGAGGGCGATCCGGCGGGCGAGGCGGGTGAATCGGACCTCCATCGCGCGGAAGCGCTTGTAGGTGGTCACGACGAACCCGAGGAAGGCGACGGCGAGCCCGTAGAGGATGAGGTCGGCGCCCCGGCCCACGCCCAGCATCCGGGCGAGGTTCGTCCACGTCTTGCTCGGGTCGATGATCGAGTAGGCGACGAGGGCGAGCAGGAGCAGCAGGCCGAGACGGCGCACTGCCTGGGCGCGTTGACCCGTGCCGGCCAGCAGTCGCCATGCGATGGCGAGGGTCGCCAGGATGAGCAGGATCTGGATGGCGCTCTGTCGACTCATCGCCAGATCAGCTCCGCGAGGATGTTGACGGCATTCCAGAGCGACTGGCCCTTGGCCTTGGAGTAGTCCGTGTAGAGGATGTGCACGGGCTCCTCGGCGTAGGCCACCTTCGCGCCCGCGAAGCGCATCGAGCCGATCTGGGCGACGATCTCGGAGGCGTGCGCCATGCGGTTCTGGGTGATGTCGAGCCTCTCCACGACGTCGCGTTGCAGGACGCGCAGACCATTGTGGGCATCGGTCAGTCGTGTGCCGGTCGTGGCGTTCGTGTAGGCAACGGCGGCTCGCAGGACGAGACGCTTGGAGGTGGACGCCTCGGTGCGCTCGTCGAGGAAGCGGGAGCCGAAGACGGCACGCACGTCTCCCCGTCGGATGCGTCTGACCATGACCTCGACGTCGTGAACCTGGTGCTGTCCGTCGGCGTCGAAGGTGACGACGTAGCGCATCCCYGGATCGCCGAGTGCGAACTCGAAGCCGGTCTGCAGCGCGGCGCCCTGACCGAGGTTGAGCGGGTGGCGCACGACGGTCGCGCCCGCTCGCTCTGCGAGGTCGGCAGAAGCGTCGCGGGAGCCGTCATCGACGCACWCGATGTTCGGGAAGACGGCTCGGGCCTCGCGCACGACGTCGGAGATGACGGCGGCCTCGTTGTAGAGCGGCACGATCAGCCACACGTCCTCGTTCTGCATGTGATCCAGCGTAAAGCCCTCTCGGGGCTCACTCCGACACGCGAGGGCGTACGGCGGCACGCCCGATGGCATGCCGCGGGAACTAGAGTCGGAGCACCATGACGGATGCGTTGCCACAGGGCTCGCCGGTGCGGGGCCACCGGTCCGCCGGGGCTGCCGGAGCCCGCCACCTCGAGAGTGCGGCCGGGTCAGCCGACCCGACGGGATCGGCCGCGCTCCGCATCGCCATCGTCGGCCCGACCCACCCGCACCAGGGCGGCGTCGCGGCACACACGACGGTGCTGGCCCTCCAGCTGGCGGAGGCCGGGCACGACGTGACGCTGGTCTCGTGGGCGCACCTCCACCCCTCCGGGCTGCACCACGCGGACGCGTCGGCGCCCGATGGCCAGCCGGAGGTGCCGCCCTTCCCGCGGACGATCCGCGCGCTCAGCTGGGCTCGCCCCGACACCTGGGTGCGCGCCGGACGGCGCCTGCGCGACGTCGACGTCATCCTCGTCGTCCACGTGAGGCCGGCGGTCGTTCCCGCGCACCTCGTGCTGCTCCGCGCCGCAGGCGCGGTGCCGGGCGCGCCCGGTCCTCGACCGCAGTCGGTGGTCGTGTGCCACGACGTCCTCCCGCACGAGTCGCCCGTCGGCGACGGCCGACTCATGTCGATGCTCTTCGCCCGGGTCGACTCGGTCCTGGTGCACGGGGCCGACCAGGCCCGGGTGGCGCGAGACCTCGGCGCCCGTCGGGTGTCCGTGGCCGACCTGCCGCCGCACCTGCCCGCCGGGGCTCCCGTCGCGCCCGGCCAACGGCCCGGTCCCACCCGGTTGCTCGCTCTCGGCCTCATCCGTGAGCACCAGGGGATCGAGGTCCTCCTGCGGGCCATGCGGTCGGTCCCGGACGTGACGCTGACCGTCGCCGGTGAGATCGGGGGCGTCGGCCGCGACGTCATCGCCGGCCTCGCGTCCGACCCTGCACTCGCAGGCCGGGTGGACATCCGCGAGGGCCACGTGCCCGCTGACGCGCTGGCCACGCTGCTCGCCGGCCACGACGTCCTCGCCCTGCCCTTCCGGTCGGCCACGGCGTCCCAGGACGTCGTCCTCGGCCACGCGCACGGC
>NZ_JBFULD010000212.1:0-7540 GCF_056400505.1 Terrabacter sp. P5_B1 | reverse complement strand
ACGCGCCGATGGCCTCGGCCGTCGCCGACGTCGCCGCGGCCCGCCGCGACTACCTCGACGAGTCGGGTGGCCGCTACGTCCACGTCATCGCCGACGGCGGCGTGGGCACCTCGGGTGACATCGTCAAGGCCGTCGCGTGCGGCGCCGACGCGGTCATGCTCGGGGCGGCCCTGGCCCGGGCGGCCGACGCCCCCGGCGGCGGCTACCACTGGGGCCCCGAGGCGCACCACCCGCAGCTGCCCCGCGGTGAGCGCATCGCGCTCGGCGCGCAGGCCTCGCTCGAGGAGATCCTCTTCGGCCCGGGCCGGCAGGCCGACGGCACGACCAACGTCATCGGCGCCCTCAAGCGGGCGATGGCCACGACCGGCTACTCCGACGTCAAGGAGTTCCAACGGGTCGAGGTCGTCGTGTCGCCCTACCTGGGCAACTGACGCCGCGCCGGCGTGTGGCGAAGGTTACTGACGGTAGCCTGCAGGCCACGGCTCTCCCTAGGGTGAGCCCATGGAGTTCGACCACGACGTCGTCGTCATCGGTTCCGGCTTCGGTGGCTCGGTCGCTGCGCTGCGCCTCGCCGAGAAGGGCTACCGCGTCCACGTCTACGAGGCGGGACGCCGTTTCGAGGACGAGGACTTCGCCAGGACCAGCTGGGACGTGCGCCGCTACCTGTGGGCGCCCAAGCTCGGGCTCTTCGGCGTCCAGCGCATCCACCGGCTGCCGGACTGCCTCGTCCTGGCGGGGGCGGGCGTGGGCGGCGGGTCGCTCAACTACGCGAACACCCTCTACGTGCCGCCGGCGCCGTTCTTCCGCGACCGGCAGTGGGGCCACATCACCGACTGGCAGGCCGAGCTCGCGCCGCACTACGCGACCGCCCAGCGGATGCTCGGTGTCACCGTCAACCCGTGCGAGGGCCCGGTCGAGCAGCTGATGCGCGACACGGCCGCTGACCTCGGCGTCGGCGGGAGCTTCCGCAAGACCCCGGTCGGCGTCTTCTTCGGTGAGCCCGGCAAGCGGGTGCTCGACCCCTACTTCGGCGGCGACGGACCGGCACGCACGGGCTGCACCGAGTGCGGCAACTGCATGGTGGGCTGCCGGGTCGGCGCCAAGAACACCCTCGTCAAGAACTACCTCGCGCTGGCCGAGCGGCGCGGCGTCACCATCGAGCCGCTGCGCACCGTGACGCGCGTGCGCCCGCTCGACCCGGCTGCGCCGGAGCAGGGGTATGCCGTCACGACCGTTCGCAGCGGCTCGTGGAGTCGGCGCCGGGCGGGGGAGCGCACCGTGACGGCTGCGCAGGTGGTCGTCGCGGCCGGGGCCTGGGGCACCGCGCAGCTGCTGCAGGCGATGAAGGCCGAACCGGAGGGGCGCGGGCTGCCGCGCCTGTCGGACTCGCTCGGTGAGCTGACGCGGACCAACTCCGAGGCGCTGGGCGGGGCGATGACCGTCAAGGTGCCGGACGGCGTCGACCTGACGAGGGGTGTCGCCATCACCTCGAGCTTCCACGTCTCGGACACGACGCACGTCGAGAACGTGCGCTACGGCAGGGGCTCCAACCTCATGGGAGCGCTCGCGGTCATGCAGGTCGACGGTGGTGGCGGCACACCCCGGTGGTTGCGTTTCGCCGGCACCGCTGCCCGCCATCCGCTCGTCTTCGCCCGGTCGCTGTCGACCCGGCGCTGGAGCGAGCGCACCGTCATCGCCCTCGTCATGCAGACGAGTGACAACTCGATCATGGTGCGGCGCCGGCGCGGGCTGCTCGGGTGGCACCTGACCTCGTCGCAGGGCCACGGCGAGCCGAACCCCACGTACATCCCCGAGGGCAACGTCGCGGTGCGCGCCATGGCGGAGCGTCTCGAGCGCACGACGGGCGAGCGCGCCTGGCCCGGGTCGTCGGTCGGCGAGGTGCTCGACATCCCGATGACGGCGCACTTCCTCGGCGGCGCGGTCATCTCCGACTCGCCCGAGCACGGCGTCATCGACCCCTACCAGCGCGTGTGGGGCTATCCGGGCCTCCATGTGCTGGACGGGTCGGCCGTCTCGGCCAACCTCGGCGTCAACCCGAGCCTGACGATCACCGCGCAGGCCGAGCGGGCCGTGTCGCTGTGGCCGGCGCGCGGCGAGGCCGACCGTCGGCCGGCGCAGGGCGAGGCCTACCAGCTCGTCGACGCCTGACGCCGATACCGGAGGGCTGCGCTCAGCCGTTGGGCGTCAGGAGCAGGATGACGTCGCTCTGGTCGTCCGAGACGTAGATGCGTCCCGCGGCGTCGACGATCAGGCCCTGGGGCTCGATGAGTCCGGCGCGGGCCAGGACGGTGGAGCCGCCTCCGGCGAGCGGCCACCGGCGCACGTCGTGGTTGGTGTGCCGGACGTCCGTGACGAGCAGGTTGCCGTGGCCGTCGAGGGCGAGGTCGTCGGGCATGCTGGCGCGCGYGACCCGGGTGTGGCTGCCCCCGGCGCCGACGCGCCACACGTCACCGCCGCACTCGTCGGCGACGTAGACGGCCCCGTCGGGGCCGGCCGCTGCGCCGACGGGGTGCACGAACCCACCCGACAGCGCGGTGCGGTCCGAGCCGTCCGGCCGCATCCGGTAGATGGTGCCGGTGACCGGGTCGGGCACGACGAGGGTGTGCGTGGTCGCGTCCCAGGCGATCCCGTCGACGCCCCCGTGGCAGGTCGCCTTGAC
Organism: Terrabacter sp. P5_B1; assembly: GCF_056400505.1. NCBI lineage: Bacteria > Bacillati > Actinomycetota > Actinomycetes > Micrococcales > Intrasporangiaceae > Terrabacter > Terrabacter sp. P5_B1. The sequence continues at coordinate 4,860 of NZ_JBFULD010000212.1, read as the reverse complement.
CGGCCGACCGGGCAGCGTCGTGAGGACGTGCGGGCTCGCGGCCCCCGGCGCGTACAAGAGCACCCGGTTCGTGTTCTCCTCGGCGACGACGAGGGTCCCGTCCGCGAGGAGCACCAGGCCCTCCGGCCCGTCGAGGCCGCGGTGGATGACGTCGCCCGTGCCGTCCGCGCGCAGCCTGCTGATCGTCCCGTTGGTGTAGTCGCTGTAGAGCAGGGCCCCCGACGCGTCGAGGACGAGGTCGTCGGGATGGTCCGTGCCGCGGTGCACCACGGTGGTGCGGTACGAGGTCGGCGCCGGACCGACACCCCGGCTCGTCAAGGTCTGGCGGGGGGCGGAGGTGGGCCGGGGCGCCGGGGCAGGGGTCGACGGAGCGGGGCTCGACGGAGCAGACGGTGTCGTCGTGCTCGCGGCCGAGCTCGTCGGCGGCGCGGTGGGTCCGCTGGTGCCGGCCGGAGCTGCGGTCGGTGACGACGAGCAGCCCGCGAGCGCGGCGCACACGCCGGCAGCGGTGACGAGACGGGCGAGCCCGTGCATGTTCCGACGGTAGGCACGCAGCCTGTGACCGGGCGGTGAGCAGCCGGGCGGCAGCCGGGCGGCACCACCCCGCATGGCCGGCCCGAGCACGAAAGAGGGTGAGGCCGTCACCCCTCAGAGACGGCCCCACCCGGCGGTGCAGGCGAGCAACCGGTCGAGAAACCGCCCGGCACCGCGCTGAGAACGAGGCAGCGGGATGCGGGTTACGGGTGCTGTCGAATCTTTGCCGAAGCAAGGGCTCGCGCCCACGGCCGGCTCAGCGGGCCGGCTGGGGCTCGTCGCGCCACGAGCGCCAGAGGGCGGCATACGCGCCGTCGGCCTCGAGCAGCTCGTCATGGGAGCCGATCTCGCTGATTCGACCGTCCTCGACGACGCAGACCCGGTCGGCGTCGTGCGCCGTCATGAGCCGGTGCGCGATGGCGACGACCGTACGCCCCTCGACGACCGCGGCGAGCGACCGCTCGAGGTGTCGGGCGGCACGCGGGTCGAGCAGCGAGGTAGCCTCGTCGAGGACCAGCGTGTGCGGGTCAGCGAGGACGAGCCGCGCGAGGGCGAGCTGCTGCGCCTGGGGCTCGGTGAGCCGGTGACCTCCGGACCCGACGGGGGTGTCGAGCCCCTCGGGCAGCTCCAGCGCCCAGCCCCGCGCGTCGACGGCGGCCAGCGCTTCGAGCAGCTGCTCGCGCGAGGCCTCGGGGCTGGCGAGGCGCAGGTTGTCCTCGAGCGTCCCGACGAAGACGTGGTGCTCCTGCGTCACGAGCGCGACCTGGCCGCGCAGCTGGGCGAGCTCGAGGTCGACGAGGCGCACACCTCCGACCTCGACGCGTCCCTCGCGCGGACCGTCGATGCCGGCCATGAGCCGGCCCAGCGTCGACTTGCCGGCACCCGACGGTCCGACGATGGCGAGGCGCTCGCCGGGCTGCAGGTCGAGCGAGACGCCGCGCAGCACGTCGCGGCCGGCCCGGTAGGAGTAGTGGACGTCCTCGACCTCGAGGCGGTCATCGGCCGGCTCCGCCCCGGTGGCGGTGCGGTCGGCCGGGACGTCGGCGATGCCGATGACGCGGGCCAGGCTGGTCGCGCCGATCTGGATCTCGTCGAGCCAGGAGATGAGCTCGTCGAGCGGGCCGGCCATCTGCTGCACGTAGAGCGCCACGGCGGTGACGGTGCCGGCGGTCGCGACGTCGCGCGAGATGAGGAACCCGCCCCAGAGCAGCGTGACGGCCACGGGCGCGAAGAAGGCGAACTCCACCGACGGGAACCATCGCAGGCGCAGGCCGAGCGTGTAGAGCTCGGCGTCGTAGCAGTCGCGCAGGGCGTCGTCCATGCGGCGCCGGCGACGGCCGCCGAGACCGAGCGCGTCGATGGTGCGGCCGCCGTCGGCCGACTCGGTGACGACACCGTTGAGCACGGCATACGTGGCCCGCTCGCGGAGGTAGCCCTCGGGGGCGTGGCGCAGGTAGCGCCGCGTCGACAGCACGAGGATGGGCACACCCACGACGATCGCCAGGGCGACCTGCCACCCGGTGAGGAAGGCCGCGACGACGGTGATCGCGGTCGTAACAGCCCCGAGGAAGATCGCTGGGATGCCGAAACGGATGACGCGCGAGAGGGCCTCGACGTCGTTCGTCGTGCGCGCGACGAGGTCCCCCGTTCCGGCGCGCTCGACGGTCGAGAGCGGCAGTTCGACGACGCGCTCCATGAACTCCTCGCGCAGCTCGGCGAAGATCGTCTCGCCCATGACGAACGAGGCCCGGCGCGCGAACCACGTGACGACGGTCTGCACGACGACCGCACCGGCGATCCAGAGCGCGAGGCGGTTGACGACGGCGAGCGAGCGGCCGTGGCTGATCTCGTCGACGAGCAGGCCGATGACGCGCGGCGCGACCAGGGCAGCCACGGCGGCGACCGCGTGCAGCGCGATGACGACGAGGATGCTGCCGCGGTGGCGTCGGACGAGTCCGCGCGTGTGGTCCTTGACCGAGGCAATGTCGGCGACGGGCAGCGACCGGGTCGACGACGGGGTCGAAGGGGGCGGCAGTGACATCAGTCCTCCTCTCCTCGGACGACGGTGCGTCGGTAGTCGGGGTCGTCGGCCATGAGCCGGCTGTGGGTGCCGGTTGCGGCGACCCTGCCGTCGCGCAGGAAGACGACGTGGTCGGCCTGGTCGAGCAGCAACGGGCTGGCGGACATGACGACCGTGGTGCGGCCGGCCCGGGCGGCGGTGAGCCGTCCGGCGATCCGGGCCTCGGTGTGCGCGTCGACGGCGCTCGTCGGCTCGACGAGCACGAGGGTGTCGGCGCCGGTGAGGAGCGCACGGGTGAGGGCGAGGCGCTGGCGCTGGCCGCCGGAGAAGGCGCGGCCACGTTCCTCGACCTCGTTGTCCAGTCCGCCGGGCAGCGCCTCGAGCACGTCGTCGCCGCTCGCGACCGAGAGGGCCTCGAGGATCGAGGCGTCGTCGTGGTCGCCCCACGGGTCGAGCTCGGCGCGCAGCGTGCCGGTGAAGAGGCGGGGGTCGGTCTCCGACACGACGATCCGGCGCCGGACCTCCGCGAGGGAGGCGTCGGCGAGGCGGGTCCCGTCGAGCCGCACGTCGGTCTCGTCGGCACCGAAGCGGCCGAGCCGGTTGGCGAGCGCCGCGGACTCCTCGGGCCGCGCCGACACGACGACGGTGAGGCGACCCGGCTCGATCGTGACGCCGCTGCGCGGGTCGTGGAGCCGGGCCGGGCCGGATGGCAGCGGCTGCGCGTTCAGCCTCTCGACGTCGTCCGGCTCGACGCGCAGGATCGTCGTCAGCTTGCGGGCACCGATGTGCGCGCGCGTCGCCCGGTCGACCATCTCCGTCGCGGTGCGCAGCGGGATGACGAGAAAGGCCGTGTAGCCGTAGAACGCGACGAGCTGCCCGGCGGTGATCTGGCCGTCGATGGCGAACCGCGCGCCGAGCCACACGACGACGAGGACGAAGATGCCGGGCAGCAGGACCTGGGCCGCGTCGAGCGCCGCCTGGTAGCCGGCGACCCGGTTGCCCACCTGACGCACGGACTGCGACTGGACGGCGTACCGGCCCAGGAAGGTCTGCTCGCCGCCGATGCCGCGCAGCACGCGCAGGCCGGCGACGGTGTCGGCACCGAGCCCGATGAGCGTGCCGGACTCCTCGCGCTGGGCGAGCTGGCGGGCCTGGAGCGGGCGGACGATGAAGGTCAGGCAGGCGACGAGCACCGGCACACCGATGAGGACGACGAGCCCAAGCGGTGTCGAGGCGCCCAGCAGGATGAGCGCGACGACGACGTAGGACACGACCGCACCCGCGAATCGCGCTGCGACGTCGTACAGTCCGCCGATCCGCATGGCGTCGGAGCTGACCGTGGCGACGACGTCACCCGTCGGGACGGAGCGGGTCAGGGCCTCGCCGGTGTCGGCGGCCTTGTGGCCGATGAGCTGGGCCGAGCGGAACGCGCCCTGCATCCAGTTGGCGACGGCGTACTTGTGACGCATCGCGCCGGACAGGGCGCTGAGGACGACGAGCCCGATGAGAATGCCGCACCACAGCAGGAGGGCCCCCGCGTCGCCGCCGATGATGCCCTCGTCGATGGCCTTGCCCATGGCGGCGGGGAAGAGCGCCTGGCTGACGAGCCACACGACGCCGAAGGCGATGGCGATGGCGAGGGTGCGCCGCTGGCCGTTGCCGACCCACCGGAGGTATGCCGTCGGGCTCGTCAGGTCGGGCGTGCCTGGGTCGGCGTGGGGCAGCGAGATCACTTGGTTCATCGTACGTTCGGCGAGGCGGTGCCTCATGCCATTTTCGGTCCGTGTCACCGCCCGACCGTAGGAGCTCAAGCCCGCTCGAGGTCAAATCCCTTGGGGCGTATGCCCTGTGGCCCGGTCGCGTCAGTGCGCCGAGTCGCCGTCCGCGCGGTGGGAGGCGCGGTCGAGGGCGTCGGACAGCTCGTCGATCTCGAGACTCTCGGTGTCGACGCGGCGGTTGCGGTAGGCGGCCCGACCGACGAGGTGCGCCGAGACGGGCGAGGTGAAGAACTGGGTCGCCGCGAGCAGGACGAGGGTCGTGACGGCCGCCCACGTGCGCAGGGTCAGTGCGAGACCGGTGAGGATGAGGATGAGTCCGAGGGTCTGCGGCTTGGTCGCGGCGTGCAGCCGCGAGAGCGTGTCGGGGAAGCGCAGCAGGCCGACGGCCCCGGCGAGGCAGAGGAACGACCCGAGCAGGAGCGAGACTGCTCCGGCGACGTCGAGCAGCGAGGTCCACGTCATGACTGCTCCCGCTCGCCCCGCGGTTCGCGCGACCCGCGCGACCCGGGCTGCCCGGGCTGCCCGGGC
>NZ_JBFULD010000211.1:0-7559 GCF_056400505.1 Terrabacter sp. P5_B1 | reverse complement strand
GCGGGCCTGACGGCGAGCGGTGAGCTCGTCGCCGGGGTGGTCCACTGCGGCTTCGTCCTCGACGCGCTCGCTGGGAAGCTGGGCCAGCTCGCCCTCGACCTCGCGCCACACGCGTCCGACGGCGATGCCGAAGACGCCCTGCCCACCCTGGACCAGGTCGATGACCTCGTCGGCTGAGGTGCACTCGTAGACCGAGGCGCCGTCGCTCATGAGGGTGATCTGGGCCAGGTCCTCGACACCGCGCTCGCGCAGGTGGCTGATGGCGACGCGGATCTGCTGGAGGGAGACCCCGGTGTCGAGCAGGCGCTTGACGACCTTGAGGACGAGGATGTCGCGGAAACCGTAGAGACGCTGGGTGCCCGACCCGGTGGCGCTGCGCACCGACGGCTCCACCAGTCCGGTGCGGGCCCAGTAGTCGAGCTGGCGGTAGGTGATGCCGGCGGCCCTGCAGGCCGTCGGGCCCCGGTAGCCGCTGTCCTCGTTGAGCTCGGGCAGGTCGTCGGTGAACAGCAGACCCTGGGACCCTACGGGCACGGCCCGCGCGGACTCGTGCGCGTCCTCGATGGCGGCCATGCCGTCCTCCTCCTGCTCAGGCTGCGGGCCGCGGTGGTGCGGTCGCGCAGACGACAACCTGATAACTACAGTGACGTCGTTCTACTGAAGGTAGGCCGCGAACCCGATCCGGTCAATCACCCCGGCCAACCCCGAGGCGGCGTGTCGGGAGGCACGTGCAACCCTCGACGTCTACCTGAAGGTAAAGCTCTGGACGTCTCAGTCGGGGCGGTCGGGCAGGTCCGGCCGGTCGCCCGGCCCCTGCGACTCGGGAGCGGGCCCTTCGAAGTCCTCGGCCGACACGTGGTCGAGGAACTCCTTGAAGCGCTCGACCTCGTCGTCCTCCTCGGACGACACGACGATCGCGGCCTCGTCGAGGATGGCGGGCTCCACGAGAACCTTCGCGCCCGTACGCAGGGCGAGCGCGATGGCGTCGCTGGCGCGGGAGCTCACCTCGGCCTTGCCGTCGATGATGAGCGCGGCGTGGAAGACGGAGTCCTTGAGGGCGACGATCCGCACCTCGGTCAGCTCGTGGCCGAGCACTGCCAGGACGTCTCGCATCAGGTCGTGCGTCAGCGGTCTCGGAGGCACGACACCCTGCTGGGCGTACGTGATCGCGGCCGCCTCGGCCGCCCCGATCCAGATCGGCAGGTAGCGTCCGCCGTCCCGCTCCCGCAGCAGCACGATCGGTTGGTTCGTGGGCATCTCGACGCGGACGCCCAGGACATCGACCTCTCTCACTCCTCCACCGTACCCCGGCCTGTCGACGACGGGGACGGGCCTCAGCGTGCGAGTCCCGCGCGGACGAGCGCGACGTGCAGAGCGATGCAGGCAGAGGCGATCTCGGCCGCGCGATCCTCTCTCGTGCCACTGCCCCGCCGGGTCGCGAGAACCTGGTCCACGAGTCCGATCTCGCGGTCGGCCGCGGTGCGGAAGGGCCTGAGGTGGCGCGCCTCGAGACCGTGACCGGCGAGCGTGCGCGCCGCGGCCGCGATCGCCAGCGCCTCGTGCCCGAAGTGGCCGCGCCCGTCGGGCTGGAGCAGCCCGTAGGTCTCCAGGGCGTGCATCGTCTCGCGGTCGATGCCGGTGGCCTCGCGCAGCTCGGGACCGGTCAGGGAGATGTCACGGCGCGGCAGGAGCTCGTGCGGCTGCGGCACCTCCGGGTCGTCGCTCGGCGCGGGCGGCTGTGGTCGGCCGCCGGCGTCGTCGACCGGCTCCGACAGCCCCCGGTCCAGCGCGTCGAGGGCATCACGGATCACCTTGAGCGGCCAGTAGCGGTCGCGCTGCGCGGTGAGGATGTAGTGCAGCCGGCGGACGTCGTCCTCCGAGTAGGTCCGGTAGCCGGACGCGGTGCGGTGCGGCAGCACGAGCCCCTCGGCCTCGAGGAAGCGGATCTTCGACGCGGTGACGTCGGGGAAGTCCGCGGACAGGGCTGCCAAGACCTTGCCGATCGTCAGACGTCGAGGAGCGGGTGCGGGTGCGGGTGCGGGTGCGGTCCCGTCACCCGCGACCGAGCCAGCGGTCATGCGCCTGCGTGCTGGGCAGCTCCGGACGAGTAGTACACGAGGCGGAACTTGCCGATCTGCACCTCGTCACCGAGATGCAGGGGGGCCTCGTCGATGCGTTCCCGGTTGACGTAGGTGCCGTTGAGCGAGCCGGCGTCGCGCACGACGTAGCCACCGCCCTGGGCGACGAACAGCGCATGCTTGCGCGAGACGGTCACGTCGTCGAGGAAGATGTCCGAGTCGGGGTGACGCCCGGCCGCCACCTGCTGGTCGTCGAGCAGGAACCGGGCGCCCGTGTTGGGCCCTCGGAGCACGACGAGCAGCGCCGTGCCGGGGCGCAGGGCCTCGATGGTGGCCTGGTCCTCGGCTGTCAGGCCACGGGGGGTGACGGTGTCGACGTGGTCGCTGTCCTGCGACGGCACGCCCTGGAACCGCATGGTGCGGGGTTCGACGTTCATGTCGTCGGGGTCGGGCAGGTCGCTCGACATGCGGTCCTCCTCTGTGGTGCGGGCGGATTCGGGTGCAGCCACTCTAGTTGACCCGGGCAGGAGACAGCGTGCCGTGCGACACGGGCGCGCGGCTGCCCGGCGGGCGGCACGGATCAGGCAGGGATCAGGCAGGGATCAAGGCAGGGATCAGGGCAGGATCACGGCAAGGACGCCGTGTAGGTCGAGGCGTCCATGAGCCCCTCGACGGACGAGGCGTCGGCCAGGCGCAGCTCGAACATCCAGCCCTCGCCGTACGGGTCCGAGTTGATCAGCTCGGGCGAGGCGTCGAGCGCGGCGTTGGTGGCAGTCACCTCGCCCTCGAGGGGCGCGTAGATGTCGCTGACCGACTTCGTCGACTCGACCTCGCCGCACGAGTCGCCGGGGGTGACCGTGTCGCCCACGGCCGGGAGGGAGACATAGACGACGTCGCCGAGGGCGTCCTGCGCGAAGGAGGTGATGCCGATGCGGACCACCCCGTCGTCGCCGACGCGGACCCACTCGTGGTCGCTGGTGTAGCGCAGGTCAGAGGGGTAGTCCAGCTCGCTCATGTCGCTCCTTCGTCGGTGGGCGGCCCGGGCAGGAGGTCGYGGCCGCGCGTACTGCTGTTCGTTGTCGCCGCAGACGATGCGGCGGCACCTGAGAGGATGCCATGCCAGCGCGGCGCCCGCAGGAAGTGGGCCCCACTGCGTGTCCTCGGGCACGACACACGACCCGCGAGCGTCACTCGACCGGCTTGGCGTGGGTCATCTTGGTGGGTTGGTGCAGCGAGGTGATCTCGATGACGCTCGACTCGGTGACCGCGGCCTCCGCACCCTTCTGCCGCACTGACTCGACGATGCCGCCCGGGATCGTCATGGCTGACGACAGGGTCTTCGAGTCGCCGATCACCTTGATGACCAGGGGGCGCGGCACCGTGACGCCGTCGATCTGGATCTGCCCGTTGCGGTCCCCCACGAACGACGAGGCGACCACGCGGACGCCTCCGACGTCGATGGACTCCGCACCCGCGTCGCGCAGCTCCTGGATGATGTCGAGGACGATCGGGCCCGTCACGGCGTTGGTCGGGTCGGTGATGCGCATCGTGATCCCCGGCCCCTTCGCGGCGAGGGTCCCGGCGAGGATGCCGAGGGTGTCGACGCGCTTCTGCGCCTGCTGGAGCGCCTCGGCCGCGGTGCCGGTGCCGTTCTTGAGGCGGTCGCGGGTGGACTCCAGCTCGCGGACCTGCTGGTCGAGGCGTGACGAGCGCAGCGAGATGTCGTCCAGCACGCGTACGAGGTCGGTCTGGCTGAGTTCGTCGAGGCCACGCTGGTTCGTCAGCTGGACCTGCGCCGCGATGCCGGCACCGAGGAGCAGCGCGAGCAGGGCGCCGAGCACGTTCGCCCGGGTGGCTCGGGGCCAGCTCATCCTGAGCAGGCGCTTCCACGCGGCCCGCCCCTCGACCGGGACCCTGCTCGTCCCCGTCTCCCCCGCCTCGGACGCCGTGAAGTCGACCTCGGCGCCGTCGTCCACGCTGGTCCCGAAGACCGGCACGGGCGCGGAGGCCTCGTCGGTCATCGATGCGCCGGTGTCCGCGGGCAGGTCACGGGTGTCCGGCTCCACGGCAGGAGGCGGTCCCGGGCGACCCTTCTTGCGCTTTCCCATGCTCAGGCCTTGAACAGGTGCCGCCGGATGGAGGCGACGTTGGAGAAGATCCGGACGCCGAGGACGACGACGACACCGGTCGAGAGCTGCGACCCGACGCCCAGCTGGTCGCCGAGGAAGACGATGAAGGCGGCCACGACGACGTTCGACGCGAACGAGACGACGAAGACCTTGTCGTTGAAGATGCCGTCGAGGATCGCGCGGATGGCGCCGAACACGGCGTCCAAGGCAGCGATGACGGCGATGGGCAGGTAGGGCTGGAGCCACACCGGCACCGAGGGATCGAGGAAGAGCCCCACCGCGAGTCCGGCCAGAAGGCCGAGAACTGGGATCACGAAGGGTTCTCCTGACTGCTGGGTGACGCCGGGCTTCCGGTGCCCGGGATGGCGCCTCGGCTGGTGGCGTTCGGTGACGAGCCCGGCGTCGGGGTGCTGGTGCCCTGCTGCAGCCTTGACGTGCCGGGGGTCGGCGAGCCTACGGGCGGACCGACCGGCTGCGCGACCTCGAGGCGTGCGGCGGAGTCTCCGGGCACGGTCAGTGAGTCGCTGCCGGCCATGACCGAGCGGATCTTGTACTGGTCGGTCAGCTGCGAGAGGTAGAGCCCGGCGAAAGACGGCTCGAAGAGCTGCTGCATGCCCCGGGAGTCGCCCAGGGCGGTGATGACGTAGGGCCGTGTCAGGGGTCTGAAGTCGACGATGATGGCCTGGCCGGCGAACCGGATGGCCGCGGTCGAGCTGAGCCGGTGGCCGTTGATGGAGATCGCCTCAGCGCCGGCGCCCCAGAGCCCGTTGGCGATGATCTGCAGGTCGCCGGAGGTGACCCGCCCCTGCTGGAACCCGCCGCTGGGACGGGTGCCTGCGGTGGCATCGGTCTCCGTCGAGGCCGCGTCGTCGAGCGTCAGGGTCACGCCCGGGCCCTTGAGCGGCACCGCGCCCGCCTGCACCTCGAGGTCCTTGATCGTGGCGGTGAGGTCCGGGCCGCCCGACTGCTGCAGGGACAGGGCCTCGAAGTCACGGACCTGCTTGCCGAGGGCGGCGGCCTTGGCCTCCTGCTCGTTCCCGTGCTTCTGCAGGGACTCGATGCGGGTGACGAGCTCCTTCTTGAGGGCGGCGGCCGCCGTTGGCTTGGGGCGCAGGGACTGCGCCGCGACGGCGAAGAGGAACCCGGTGAGGATCGCGAGCACGATGACGAGGATCGTGCGGGTCGACGTCGCCCGCGGAAGGCCCGCGGCGGCGCGGCGGTCCGCGGCCTCCTGGTAGCCCGGATCGAGTGGCCGCTCCATCATCGTGGTCAGCAGCGTCATCGACTCGTCCGGTCGCCTGGGCGCTGTCACGGCGTCACCGTCCGGGAAGCCTGGATGAGCACGATCCGTGCGTGGACGGCATAGAGCACGGCGGCCAGCCAGTAGAGGACGACGCCCCACCACGCGAAGCCCCACCCGATGGGTCGGGCGAGGTCACCGATCCAGTCGTCCCGGTGCGCGAGCAGCAGCAGGGGGAAGGCGTAGAGGAGGTTGAAGGTCGCGGCCTTGCCGACGAAGTGGACCGGCAGTCCGACCTGGCCGCGGCTGCGCAGGTAGAGCAGCATCATCGCCATGACGAGCTCGCGGGCGAGGAGCACGACGACGAGCCAGACGGGGATGATGTCGCGCCACATGAGGCCGAAGAGCGTCGCCAGGATGTAGAGGCGGTCGGCGATCGGGTCGAGGAACCCGCCGAGCCGGCTCTCCATGTTGAACTGCCGGGCGATCTTGCCGTCCAGATAGTCGGTGACGCCGGAGAAGAGCAGCAGGAGCAGCGCCAGCCCGTCGTGGGCGGACATGATGGCCCAGAGGAACACCGGCACGCCGAGCAGTCGCAGGATCGACAGGACGTTGGGGATCGTCAGCAGGCGCTCCGACACGACGTGCTGGGGCTCCCCCACTTTCTCGATCTCCACGGCGGCAAGCCTAACCGGCCGCCGGAGGCCTCGATGCGCCCGCTCGGCCTCGATCCGGACACAGCCGACATCACGGGGCCGCGGGCCGTATGCGCGTCATCACGGCTTGAAGGAGGCGGACGCCGGCGCGCTCGCAACCGCACTCCGGACCGCACGAAGGTAGAAGGTCTGCGCGCCGCTGCCCAGGGGGAATGAGTAGGGCGACGTACAGCCCACCCAGCTCGATCCGGGTGAGCTGTTGCGGTTCGAGATCTGGCACTGGTAGCTGTAGCCGGCGACCGGAGTCCAGCTTGCGGTGCCGCTGCTCGAGGTGGCGTTCACGGCCAGTCCGGTCGGCGCCGTCGGCACCGGGGTCACGAGGAAGGACTGCGTCCCCTGGGTGGCTGCGGCGTACGTCGCGTTGCCGGCCTGGTCGGCGTTGACGGTGCACGTGCCGGCGGCGACGTAGCTGACCATCGTCCCGCTGACGGTGCACACCGACGGGGTGGTGCTCGTGAAGGTCACGGCCAGTGCCGAGGTCGCCGACGCGGCCACGCTGTAGGGAGCGTCACCGAGCATCGCGGACGCCGGAGCGGTCGAGGTGAACGAGATCGACTGGGCAACCTTGGACACGGTGAAGGACTGGGTCACCTGGAGGGCTGCGGCGTAGGTGGCGTCGCCGGCCTGGTCGGCGGCGATGGTGCACGTGCCGGCGACGACGAAGGTGACGGTGGACCCTGAGACGGTGCAGACGCCCGTCGTGGTGCTCGAGATGGCGACAGTCAGGTTGGAGGTCGCGGTGGCGGTGACGGTGTAGGCCCCGCCGACCGTGGCGGAGCCGGGCGCGGTCGACGTGAAGGTGACCGTCTGCGACCGCTTGTCGACGGACTGTGACACCGCGGCAGAGGCCGACGGCGCGTACGGCGCCGACCCGGCATACGCGGCGGTGATGCTGCGCGTCCCGGCGGAGGGCCAGGCGACGACGCAGGTCGCCGTGCCCGAGCTGAGCGTCCGGCTGCCGCCCGAGCACGTGATCGCCGAGCCGGCGTCGCGGAAGACCACCGAGCCGGTGGGCGCGCCGGACGCGGCGGTCACCGTCGCCGTGAGGGTGACGGGCTGGCCCACGACGGACGGGTTCGCCGACGAGGTGAGTGAGGTGCTGGTCGTGACGGTGCGGAGGACGGTCACGTTGGCGCTCGGCGCGCTGACGGCCGTCCAGCCCGAGCGAACCGCGTACACGGCGTAGCGGTAGGTGCCGTCGGGCACCGAGCCGTCGGAGCAGGACGTCGCGGTCAGCAGCGCAGAGGCGGAGCTCGCGCAGGCGGCGGCCTTCACCCCCGTCGCGGTGTCGGTCCGCTCCACCCAGTACCCGGAAGGGACGACGCCGCTCACCGGGGCGGTCCACGAGACCGCAGCGCTCGAGCTGCCTGCAGGGGACGTCGCAGCGACCCCGGAC
>NZ_JBFULD010000210.1:0-7559 GCF_056400505.1 Terrabacter sp. P5_B1 | reverse complement strand
CGCGAAGAAGTCGCGCACGAGCGCGGCGTCCGGGTCGACGGCGTGAGGTCGGACGTTTGGCTCGGCGGCGCCGCCGGCCGGGTCTTCGGGGGTGCCCTGCGGGTCGTCACTCATCGCACGTCCTCCAGTTGTGCCGCCATCCGGCGGCGGGCATCGAACAGGTCCCGCTTGATCGCCCCTTCTGACTTTCCGAGCCGCGCGGCCACCGCGGCCACCGGCAGGTCGGCGTAGTAGTGCAGGATCACGGGCAGCCGCAACGCGTCGGGCAGAGCGAGGACGACCTCGCGGACGGTCAGCACGGTCGCCGTGTCTCGGTCGGTGCTGCCTGCCGGCGCCCCGAGCCGGCCATAGGCGGTCCCTTCCCGGGAGCGCTTGCGCCAGTGGTCCCTCACGAGGTTGGCCGTGACGGTGTAGAGCCAGGCCCGTGGCTCATGGACAGTGCCGCCCTCCCGCACGAGCCGGACGAAGGCCTCGGTCGCCAGGTCGTGCCCGAGCTCGGTGTCGCCGACGAGGCGTGCGGTCCAGCCGGCGAGCCTGCCGTAGTGGGCGTCGAAGAGCTGGCCCATGTTGGCGTCGCCCACGTTCGCGTCGGGCTCGTGGGGGTCGGTCTCGTGGGAGGCGCGCGGATCGCGCATCGCGCCCTCCCGAGGATCGAGCCTCACAGCTCTCGTCTGCTGTGCCACGCCATTGTGACGCCGCAGCACGTTCACCGGTTGGTTCTCTGCGCCGGCGCGTCGGCGTCAGCGACCGAACCGCGCGTCGTAGACGGCGTGCAGCTGGCCGTCCTGCTCCGCGGCATTGCCGACCGCGAGCGTCAGGGTGCCCCCTTTCGCGTCGTCGTGGTAGGTGACGTACGTGGTTCCGGCCGCACCCTGGGCGAAGATCCGCCGCCAGTGGGCGCCGCCCGGGTCGGCGTGGCTCCAGAGGGCACTGGCCACTGGCGCCGTCGCGTAGCGCTGGACCGCGACGTGGTCGCCACGTCCCCACGCCCGCACGAGCTGGTCGGCGTAGCCCACCGGCCCGACGGGACGCGCCCGTGAGAACCGCACGTCGTATGCCGCCTGCTGGTCGCCTTGGCCGAGGAGCACGTCGCTGACGGCGAGCGTGACGGTGCCGCCTCGGGCGTCGTCGTGGTACGTGACGAAGATGGTGCCCGCGGCGCCCTGCCAGCCGATCCGCCGCCAGCTCACGCCTCCGGGGGTGGAGTAGCCGAAGAGCGCGGCGACGACCGATGGCGTTGCGAGAGCGGCAGCGCCCATCCGGTCACCGCGACCCCAGGCCCGGACGAGCTGGTCGGCGTGGAGCACGGGGTCGGTGGTTGTTGCCTGTCCCACGGTGGCGACCGTGGACGTCACCGAGGCGGGTGTCGACCCCGCGGCCACAGCCGGCGCGGCCAGTACGGCGCCGGAGGCCAGCAGGGCGATGCAGGGATAGGCGATGCAGGGATAGGTGATCTTCATGGCGGTCTCCCAGAGGACTCCGGACGGTGTCTCCGTCCATGCTCTGAGACGCCGGGGATGACCCGCAGGTTGGGGTCGGGTCGCCGCTTGATCTCGCGGCTGACGAGAGGCGCAGACCTCAGACCTCCGCCCGGACTGCGTAGGTCAGGTGGCTGACCCGCTGCGTCGGCTCGGATCGGACCGGCTCGAGAGCCACGCGGCCCGCGTCCACGCCCTCGAACAGGCGGACCCCGGAGCCGAACAGCACGGGCGAGAGCGCGATCGAGAACTCGTCGACCAGACCGGCGTTCACGAACTCCAGGATCGTCGCACCGCCACCCGCGATGCGGACGTCCCGGTCGCCGGCCGCCTCGCGGGCCCGGTCGAGCGCGGACTCGATGCCGTCGTTGACGAAGTGGAAGGTGGTCCCTGACCGCTCCCACGGGTCACGTTGCTCGTGCGTCACGACGAAGACCGGCGTGTGGAACGGCGCCTCCTCCGGCCACGCATGCTCGCCGGCGTCGAACATGCGCTTGCCCATCACGCTCGCGCCGGTGCGCTCGAACGTCTCCCGCAGGATGTCGTTGTCACGCCCCTCCTCACCGCCCCCGCCGAGCTTGAGGTTCTCCCGGAAGAACCGCTGCGGGAAGACCCACTGCTGCAACTCCATCCACTGCCGCCCCATGAGGTCCTCGACGGACTCAGGCGCGATGAAACCGTCCAGCGACATCGACACGCTGAAGAACACCTTCCCCGCCATCAGCCCTCCGCTCCCTTCCGGACGATCGCGCGGACATAGGCAGCGAGGTTGTTCAGGGTCTGCTGACCGCCCTCGACGGCGTGGTACTTCTCGACCGCCTCGTCGCGCAGCGCCTTGGTGGGGAACACCGTGCCCATCTCGAGCCGGGTCGCCTCGCCGTCGGGCTCGAACGTCAAGACCGACTCGAAGGCGTTCGGGTCGCCGCGGAACTCACCGTGCAGCAGCGTGATTCGCTCCGGCGGGTCGATCTCGGTCCAGGAGATCCACTCCTGGTAGTCCGTCCCGTCCGGTCCGTGCATCACGAAGTCCCACTCCCCGCCGACCCGGAACTCGAACGCCCGCGTCGTTGTGGTGAACCCCTCCGGTCCCCACCATCGCGACAGGTGCCGCACCTCGGTGAAGGCCTCGAACACCAGCTCCCGCGGGGCGCTGATCACCCGGGAGATGACGATCTCTCGGTCGGCTGTCGCCGATTGCGTATGCGTGTCCCGTCCTGTCGCTGCCATGGGTCACTCCTCCTGTCGTGCCTGCTCGAGGTCCTGCACGTACTCGTCCAGCCGGTCGAAGCCCTCGTTCCAGTACCGCTCGAACCCGCCGGTCCACTCGTGAACCGGTCGCAGCCCTCGGGCGTCGAGGCCGTACAACCGCTGCTTGCCGGCCCTGCGATCCCGCACCAGCCCGACCTCCCGCAGCACCCGCAGGTGCTTGGAGGCCCCCGGCTGGGTCATCCCCAGCTCCTGGGCCAGCTCGGTCACCGGCCGCTCACCCGCGCGCAGCAGCACCAGGATCTCGCGGCGCCGCGGCTCGGCCACCGCGTTGAAGACGTCCGACGTCGTCGCTGCTCGTGCCATGGGACGATCATATTCCCATATCGGTATGTGTCAATGGCCTGACCGTCGGGGTGCGGACAGCAGGCAGGCCGCCACCTCGGCCGGCCGTGACAGGGCGGCGAGATGACCGCCGGGCAGGACGTCGACCTCGAGGCCGAGACGCTCGCGGGCCACGCGACGTTGCAGCTCGAGCGGGAAGAAGCGGTCGTCGGCACCGGCGACGACGCGAGTCGGGACGTCGGGCCACCCCTCGATGTCGCACGGCGTCTCGAAGGCACGCTCGACCTCGGGACGTTCGTGCTGCGCTCCACCTGCGGCGACGACCGGGTCCACGTCGTGGAGGAAGTACGTGTCGAGGTCGAGCTGCTCGTCGTACCCGCCGGCCCGGGCCGCCGCGATGCGCGCCCCTTCGGATCCGACGGCCTCCCACCAGGCGCCGGCCGTCTCCCCCGGCAACGGCACCATGGCGTTGAGCAGCACGAGTCCGGCGACAGGGCGGCGCGCAGCGACGATCGGCACCGTGAAACCGCCCATCGACTGCCCGACGACCACCACGTCGTCACGGCCGGCGACCGCGTCGAGGACGAGGGCGGCATACTCGCCCAGACCGGCGGCCGGATCATCGCCGGGAAGGTCGATGGCAAGGGCCTCGTGGCCGGCCTGCTGGAGGAGCGGCACGACGCGGTGCCAGTACCAGGCGGCGCCGCCGGCGCCGGGGACGAGCGCGAATGTGGCCACTGTCCACATGCTAGACCTCGACGGCACCGCCGCGCCGTGCCAAGGTGACGACATGGCTGACGACCCCTCGATCCAGGACCGCATCACCTCGCTCATCGACGAGGAGCACCGCCTCCGGGGTGCGCTCCAGTCAGGCGAGATCACCGTCGACGAGGAGCACGCGCGACTGCGCAGCGTCGAGGTCGAGCTCGACCAGTGCTGGGACCTGCTGCGCCAGCGCCGGGCCAAGCGCGAGTTCGGCGAGAACCCGGACGATGCCGAGGTGCGCTCCGAGCGCACCGTGGAGGGCTACAGCGGCTGACCCGCCACCCGCGTGGGTCGAGGTGTTTCACGACCGTATGCCGTCGCGGATCACCTCGACCCAACCCGGGCTCCGCGTCAGATCGTGAGGCCGTGGCCGAAGCGGAAGAGCGGGTCGTCGTAGCCCGGCACGTCCTCGTCGTGTGCCCGCACCTGGTCCATGGAGCGCGGCAGGTCGAACGGTAGGCGACCGACGGGCGCGATGGTGCCGGTCAGGGCGTCGAGCAGGGCGTCGTCGCTGCTGCCGAAGCTGCCGACGACCGCCGAGGCGAAGCGCAGCAGCGGTGTCACGACAGCGGGCCGGTCGAGCACGACGTCGATGACGAGCGGGCACACCGCGGCGATCCGCTCGAGCCGGGCGATGAGACCGGGCGGGAAGTCGAGCGACCCCTGGTGGAACCACGACTCGAGGAAGAGGTCGGAGCGCGGGTCGAACGGCGCCGTGAGCCGCACGACGGCCACGTCCGCGTCCTCCGGCCGCTCGACGGGCTTGCCGTGCCGGACGACCGCCTCGGGCGAGAGCCGCTCGGCGTAGATGCGCAGGCCCAGCTCGAGCGGGAGCCGACCGCCATCGTTGTGCAGCACGGTCACCGAACGGGACTGGGCGGCATACCCCTCGTCGCGGAAGTCGCCCCGGCCCACAGTCGCGGCGGCGGCGTCCTCGTCGACGTAGGGGTCGTCGAACAGGCCGAGCCGGAACTTCACGGCGAGGATGCGGCGGGCCGACTCGTCGATCCGCGCCTCGGTGACGCGATCCTGCGCGACGAGGTCGAGGAGGATGTCGACGCACTCCTCGCCGCCGAACTGGTCGGCCCCGGCCTCCAGGATGAGCTCCATCCGGCCGTGCGGGTCGAGGTGCTCGACACCCCACGCGCGGGCCGGCAGCACCTGGTCGCCGACGTGGTTGTCGTTGACGAGCTCCCAGTCGGTGACGACGACGCCGTCGTAGCCGAGCTTTTCGCGGAGCAGACCCGTGGCGACCTGCTTGTTGTAGCCGAAGCCGATCGGCTCGATCTCGACGCCGTCGACGACGAGGTCGACGGGCATCCCGTAGTACGGCATGATCCCCGCCGTCCCGGCCTCGATGATCGGAGGGAACGGCTTGAGGTGGTCGGCGAATCGCCCACCGGGATAGACCTGCTCGCGCCCGTAGGGGAAGTGCGCGTCCTCGCCGTCCTTTTGGGGCCCGCCTCCCGGGAAGTGCTTGCTCGTGCACGCGACACTGCCCGGCCCGAGTGAATCCCCTTGGAAACCCTTGAGATACGCGACACCCAGCTCCGTCACGAGGTCAGGGTCCTGACCGAACGTGCCCGCCTGGCGCGCCCAGCGCGGCTCGGTGGCGAGGTCGAGCGTCGGGTGCAGGGCGGCACGGATGCCGACCGCCGCATACTCCTGCCGGGCGATGTCGGCGAAGCGCCGCACCGCGTCCGCGTCGCGCAGCGCCGCGAGACCGAGCGGCTCGGGCCACTGCGAGAAGGCGCCGGCGGAGAAGGAGACCCCGACGTTCTCGATGAACGCGTGCCGCGGGTCGGTCGACACCGTCACGGGTATGCCGTGTGGCGTCCGTTCGGCGAGCGCCTGCAGGGCGTTGCTCCACCGGGCCGCCATGCGCGGGTCGTCGAGCGCGTGGACGTTGAAGTGGTTGAGGTGCTTCTCGAGCACGACGGTGCTCGTCGGGGACTTGCTGATGGCGCCCGGCTGCTCGAGCACCGTTCCGTCCGAGCCGGCCTCGATGACGGTCTGGAACATCAGGCCGACCTTCTCCTCGAGGGAGAGGCGACCGAGCAGGTCCTCGACACGCTCGTCGACCGGCAGCCGCGGGTCCTCGTAGGGGTCCATCCGGCCGTTGCCGTTGAGGTCTCGGTAGGCGACGCCGTCCTCGGTGGTTCGGAGCTCGGGGCGCACGGGTGAAGCCTTTCGTTCGTGAGGGGGCTCGTGGCCGCCAGACGCCTGCGTCCGGCGGCCACGAGGTCTGGGGGGCGGTCAGGCCACCGGGCTGGCGCCGAACTGCTCGATGCCGATGACCGGGCGCAGTCGGCTCTCGACAGCCTTGGTGCTGAACGCTCGTCGGATCACGTCCTGGCCGAGGACGTTGCCCACCGAGCCCATGATCATCGCCTGGTCGAGGGAGAGGTAGCGACGCGCGACGGTGCCCGACCGCACGGCCACCGCGTCGAAGAAGCCGCCGCGACCGTAGGAGTCGAAGTCGGCCTGCAGCTTCGCCAGGTTGGCGTACGCCTCACCCGGCTCGTGCATCATCGCGAGGAAGGACGCGTGCGGCGTCACGACACCGTCGCCGTAGGTCGGCGCCGGGTTCGTCGCCGGACGGCAGTCGCCGAAGCCCGCGTCGTAGTTCGTCTTCTGCTCGTCGGAGAAGTAGCCGTCGGGGTTGAGGCCCAGGGCGTCCACGCCGTACTCCCGGTACCCGCCGAACGGGTCGCTCGACGGGCTGAAGCCCCAGTAGCCGTAGCCGGCCTCGAGCAGGCCGTGCTCGCGCTGGGCCCGGACGTGCAGCGGGTGGTTGCGGCCCCAGCTGTTCGGGGCCCAGCGGGCCTCGTCGACGAAGACGTCCGGCATGAGCTCCTCGAACATCGAGCCGCCCCAGCCGGGCACGATGCGCATGCCGCGGTAGGTGTAGGCGCCCTCGTAGACGTCGATGCCGAAGTACGTCCGGTTGACGCCCGTCGGGCGGGACTCGGGCCACGACCAGTCGCACGCGTCCGGGAAGGTGCGCCACGTCGCGTAGTACGCCGTCGCCGGCACCTGGCCCGTGAGGATCCCCAGGTAGGTCGTGATGYGGGTCTCGGAGACGGCCGTGTCGTAGTGGTGCGTCGTCAGCCACACCGGGTCGCCGCCGATGTGGGTGCCCTGGTAGGTGCCTCCCGGACGCCCGTTCTCGTAGGGGTAGAAGCCGCCGTGCATGAGGCCACCGGGACGCACCTGGTGGGCTGGGTCGCTATTGTCGTCGTAGAAGGCGTCCCAGCGCATCCGGTCGAAGATCCGCTTGGCCCACGTGGCGGACCCGGGATCGGAGCTCTGCACGACGAGCAGGGCGGCCCCGAGCCAGCCGTTGTCGACGCTCGAGCAGAACGGGACGACCTTGTCGCCGGAGCCGGGCCAGGAGTAGAGCGCCTTGCCGGTCGCCTCGTCGTACCAGTTGTAGTACATCCCGCTCGGAGTGTGGTGCTCCATGCGCTCCACCGTCTTGAGCGTTCGGATGAGGCGGGCCGTCGCCTCGCCGCGGCTGATGATGCCGAGCTCGCGGGCCGCGATGGTCGACCACAGGTAGCCGCCGATGTTCGTCGGCGACGTGTAGCCCGAGCGGTCCTGGGCGGCAAGCGACTCGGGGATGTTGTCAGCCGGTAGACCCGTCTTCGGGTCGGTCATCGCGACGATGCTGCGCCACGTGTCGGTGGCCCAGCCGTGCAGGCGGCGGCTGTCGAGGACGGGGGCGCCGCGTCGGATGAGGGCGGGCGCGGATCGGGTGGGGGC
>NZ_JBFULD010000209.1:0-7565 GCF_056400505.1 Terrabacter sp. P5_B1 | reverse complement strand
CCGGCGGCAACCAGCTCGCTCGGCGCACCGTCCTCGACGATGCGGCCGTGCTCGAGCACGAGGACGCGGTCGGCGTTCTCGACCGTCGAGAGCCGGTGTGCGATGACGACCGCGGTGCGTCCGGCGAGGATGGTCCCGAGCGCCTGCTGCACGAGCCGCTCCGACGGGATGTCGAGCGATGACGTCGCCTCGTCGAGGATGAGCACCGCCGGGTCGGCGAGGAAGGCGCGCGCGAACGCGACGAGCTGTCGTTGCCCCGCGCTCAGCAGGCCGCCCCGGTTGGAGACCGGAGTCTCGTAGCCCTGCGGCAGCGCGGCGATGAACTCGTGCGCTCCGAGGGACCTGGCCGCGGACTCGACCTGCTCGTCGGTGGCGTCCGGACGACCGAACCGGATGTTGTCGGCGACGGTGCCGCTGAAGAGGTAGTTCTCCTGCGTCACCATCACGACCGCGCGGCGCAGGTCGTCAGAGGCGATCCGGCGCAGGTCGACGTCGTCGAGGAGCACCGCTCCCCCGGCGGGGTCGTAGAACCGCGTCGCCAGCTTGGCGATGGTGGTCTTGCCTGCCCCTGTCGTGCCCACGAGCGCGACGGTCTGCCCCGCGGGGACCGTGAGGTCCAGGTCGGGCAGCACGGGCGCGCCTTCGACGTATGCGAACCGGACCCCGTCGAATCGCAGCTCTCCACGGGGGTCGCCGAGGACCACCGGGTCACTGGGCTCAGGGACGTCGGATACCTCCTCGAGCACCCCGGAGAGCTTCTCCAGGGCGGCCGACGCGGACTGGAAGGTGTTGTAGAACTGCGAGATCTCCATCATCGGCTCGAAGAACTGACGCAGGTAGAGCAGGAAGGCCGCGAGCACACCGACCGTGACCTCGCCGTGGTAGGCGAGGTAGCCCCCGTAGAGCAGCACGGCGGCGATCGTGACGTTGCCGATGAGGCGGATGCCCGGCATGAACCACGCGACGAGACGGAACGCGACGAGGTTGGCGCGGCGGTACTGGTCGTTGACGTCGTCGAAGATCGCCTGGTTGCGCGGCTCGCGGCGGAAGGCCTGGACGGCCCGTATGCCGTTCATGGACTCGACGAAGTGGACGATGACGAGCGAGACCTTCTCGCGCGTGGACCGGTAGCTCTTGGCCGACTCCTTGCGGAACCAGTTGGTCAGCAGCACGAGGGCCGGTCCGCAGAGCAGTGCGACGAGGCCGAGCTTGACGTCGAGCACGAGCAGCAGCACCGACGTGCCGACGAGGGTCAGGGCCGCCGTGACGAGGCCGTCGAAACCCGACTCGAGCATCTCGTAGATGGCATCGACGTCGGAGGTCTGACGGGAGATCACCCGGCCGGAGGTGTAACGGTCGTGGAAGGCCGGGCTGAGCAGCTGGAAGTGTCGGAAGATGCGTCGGCGTATCGACAGGAGGATGTCCTGCCCGATCACGCCGGACCGGACGAGGAAGAGGTTGCGGGCCACCGCCTGGGTCACGGTCGCAGCAAGCACGAGGCCCACGACGAGCAGCAGCGGCCCGAGGTCGCCGGACGCCCGGATCGGCGGGATGCCGGTGTCGATGCCCTCCTTGACGAGGTACGGGATGGACAGCCGAGCGGCGTTCTCCACGATCACCACGGCCATGAGCCACCAGAGCGCGCGCCGCCAGGGACGCAGGACCTCCCGCAGGAGCCGGCGGGAGCGCCCTGCCAGACGGGACGAGGTCTCTGCCGTCAGGTCGCCCTCGATGTCGTCGGCCGCGACGCCGCGCCACTGCTGCGTGGTGGAGCTCATGCGCGCACCTCCTCGACGGCCGGCGAACCGGGCTCGGCAGGGTCGGCGGGGTCCGCTGGGTCGAAACCGTCGGCGGCGAGCAGGTCGCGGTACGCCGGCACACGCTCGAGCAGGTCACGGTGCGTGCCCACGTGCGTGATGGTCCCGTGCTCGAGCAGCGCCACGCGATCGGCGAGAAGCACCGTCGAGGCGCGATGGGCCACGACGAGGCCGGTGGTCTCGGACAGGACGTTCGACAGGGCCTCCTCCACGAGCTTCTCGGTGTGCACGTCGAGGGCCGACAACGTGTCGTCGAGCACGAGCACGGCCGGTCGCGCCAGCACGGCCCGGGCGAGCGCCAGCCGCTGGCGCTGTCCTCCGGAGAGCGACATGCCCTGCTCACCGATGCGGGTGTCGAGACCCCAGGGCAGGTCGTGGACGAAGCCCGCCTGGGCGATCTCCAGGGCGGCGAGCACGTCTTCCTCCGCGGCGTCGGAGCGGCCGAGGGTCACGTTCTCGCGGGCACTCATCGAGAACAGCGTCGGCTCCTCGAACGCGGTGGCCACGAGGCTGCGCAGGGCCACGAGGTCGAGGTCGCGCACGTCGACACCGTCGATGGTGACGCGGCCCCCGGTGACGTCGAACAGCCGCGGCACGAGCGCGGTCAGCGCGGTCTTGCCCGAACCGGTGGCGCCGACGAGCGCCAGCGTCTCGCCCGGCGGCACGTCGAGGTTGACGTCACGCAGCACCGGCTGGTCGGGGGCGTCGGGGAAGGCGAAGTCGACGTGCTCGAAGCGCAGGTGGCCACGCGGGACCCTCACCTGCCCGTCGCCGGCGACGATGTCGGGCTCGGTGTCGAAGATCTCGAGGACCCGCGCGGCCGCGGTCATGGCCTCCTGCGCCATGGCGAGGATGACGCCGAGCGACGAGACCGGCCACACGAGCGAGAGCATGAGGGTGATGAACGCGACGAGCTCTCCGGGCGTCAGAGCGCCCCGGCCGACGCCGATGGCCCCGAGCAGGAGCACGACGACGACGGCGAGGTTGGGGATGACCTCGAGGAAGGTCCAGAACCGCGCCGACAACCGCACCTTGTCGAGGCTGGTCGCCCGCAGCTCCAGCGCTGCCTCGTCGTAGCGCCCTGCCACGTGGTCGCTGCGGCCGAACGACTTGATCACCCGGATGCCGACCGCGCCCTCCTCCGCTTGGGTCGCGAGGTCGCCCTGCTGGTCCTGGACGCGGCGCGACACGACGACGTACGCCTTCTCGAAGCGCATCGAGAGCCAGACGATCGGGGCGGCAGTCGCGGCGACGACGAGACCGAGTGGCCAGTACATCGTCAGCAGGACGATCGTGACGACGAGGACCTGCAGGATGTTGACGACGAGGAAGAGCAGGCCGAAGCCGCTGAAGCGCCGGATCGCGGACAGGTCGGTCGTGACCCGCGACAGCAGCTGGCCTGACTGCCACCGGGTGTGGAAGCTCATCGGCAGCGCCTGCAGGCGCTGGTAGAGGTCCCGGCGGAGGTCGGTCTCGAGACCGAGGACCGCGTTCGACTGGACCCACCGGCGCACGAAGATGAGCACGGCCTCGAGGACGCCGAGGGCCAGGGCGAGCAGTCCGAGCGGCAACACTGGTGCCAGCTCGTGCTGGGTGATCGGCCCGTCGATGATCGCCCGCGTGACGAGCGGGATGGCGATGGACACCCCGACCCCGGCGAGCGACACGGCGAACATGACCACCAGGGCCCAGCGGTGGGGCCGGAGGTAGCCCCGGAGGCGCCACAGGGACCGGACGGATGCGGGGGGCTGGGAGGCGGGATCGGCAGGCATCAAGCAGTGACGATAACCCGGCCCTCCGACACCGATGCCTCTGGGTCAGAGATTCAGGTCGCTTCGCTGTCCCAAGGGGTCGGGAGCGACGGGTCGTGAACGCGCGGCGTGCTCACGGGCTTGTCCACGGCCGGGGACGGCTCGTAGTCCTCGTCGGGCGACGATGCGAGTGCGTCGCGCACGATCTTGCGCGGGTCGTACTGGCGCGGGTCGTAGGCCCGCCAGTCGACGTCGGAGAACTCCGGACCCATCTCGTCCTTGAGCTGCTGCCTGGCGCGGTCGGCCATGCTGCGTGCCTGACGGACGAACTTGCCCAACTTCGCGGCGTACTCGGGCAGCCGTTCCGGACCCAGGATGAGGATCGCGAACAGACCGAGCAGGAGCAGCTCCCACCCGTTGATGTCGAACACAGTTCCTCGCTTCCACGCATGCCGGCTGCGTCATCCTACGGTGACGAGCCGGGACCTGCCTGACAGCTACTTGCCCGGATCGGCCTCTAGCGTCATCTGCAGGTCGAGCTCCTTGCCGTCCCGCTGGACCTTGAGGCTCACGGTGTCCCCGACGGCCCGCGCCCGTATCGAGACGATGAGCTGGTCGGGGGTGCGGATGCGCTTGCCCTCGAAGCCGACGATGACGTCGCCGGCCTTGACGCCCGCCTTGGCAGCGGGTCCCCCGGCCGTCACGGCGTCGGCCTTGTCGGCCACCTGGGCGCCGTCACCGGAGAACGTCCGGCTCAGCTGGACGCCGATCACCGGGTGCGTGGCCTTGCCGGTCGCGATGAGCTGGTCGGCGGTGCGCCGCGCCTGGTCGCTCGGGATGGCGAAGCCCAGGCCGATGCTGCCGCCGGTGGAGCCGGTCGTGCCGGGGACGCGGGCGATGGCGCTGTTGACGCCGATGACCTTGCCCGACATGTCGAGCAGCGGGCCGCCCGAGTTGCCGGGGTTGATCGCCGCGTCCGTCTGGATGGCGTTGATGTAGGAGGACTCGGTCCCCTCGCCGGGCGTCACCGGGCGGTTCAGGGCGCTGATGATGCCCGTCGTCACCGTCTGGTCGAGCCCCAGTGGTGCTCCGATGGCGATCACCTGGTCGCCGACGACGACCTTGTCGGACTGTCCCAGCTGCAGCGGCGTGAGGTCGGTGCGCTGGATCTTGAGGACCGCGAGGTCGTAGCTCGAGTCACGCCCCACGATGGTGGCCTTCTCGGTGTCGCCGTTGCTTAGCACGACCTCGATGTCGCCGTTGACGCCGGGCTCGACGACATGGTTGTTCGTGAGCACGTGCCCCTTGCCGTCGATGACGAAGCCGGAGCCCGTCGCCGAACCCTCACTGCCTGCGTCGACCTTGATCGTGACGATGCTGGGCAGCGCCACGGCGGCGATGTTGGCGACCGAACCGGCCGGGCGCTGCGTGGCGCCCGGCCCGGGTTCGGGCAGAGTCGTGCCGGCGAGGTGGATGCGGTCCTGCGTGAGCTGACCGGCGAYGCCGCCGATGACGCCGGAGAGCAGGCACAGGCCGACCACCACAGCGGCCAGCCTGCCGCGGCCGCGACGAGGCGCGCTCGGCGCTTCGGTGAGCGGGCTGTCGGGTGGTACGGATCCGGCACCTCCGCCCGACTCGCTCGCGGGAGCCTGGGGCACGGGGCCCACGTATGCCGGGTGGTGGCCGGCCGCCTCCGCGGCATCGGCGGCATCCGACGTGCCAACAGGAACGGACGACGGGACCGGGGCCGCGACCGGCGGCGCGTAGGCCGCCCGGTGGGCCTGCTCGGCCACGGCGTCGGCGCGGTCGCTGCCCCACGAGGAGTCAGCCCGCGCAGGCACGCCCGCTCCCTCCGTCGGGTGCTCACCCCCGAAGACGTCGAACCAGGCGTCATCCCGTGACGACGGGGAGCCGCCCGAGGGGATGGCGCGCGTGTCGTGCAGGTCGATGATGCCGGTGTGCTCCCTCGAGTCGGTGACCTCGATGGGGCCTGTCGCCTCGGTCGCCCCCGTCGCCCCCATCGCCCCCGTCGCCTCGGGATCCGCCGTCGGCTCGGGATCCGGCGTCCTCGACTCGTCGCTCATGGACCTGATTGTGCCGAACGGACGGTCGTGATCCGAACCTGGTCCGCGACACCCGCGGTCGTGCCCAGCGCACGGATCGACGAGCGGGTCGTGACCACCCAGAAGGGCACGCTGCCACCACCGATCCCGTTCGAGGGCTGCGAGTCCCGCGCGATCGGCGCGACCCGATCACCGGGGAACACGTAGCCGCCGAAGTTCACGGCGCGGACGGTGCTGGCGCCGAAGCTCGCCACCGGGCCGCGGACCGACGGGGCGCGCGAGCCGGGGACCGGCGAGATGGCCAGGCCCCAGGCCGCGGCAACCGAGGCGCCGGCCGCGATCGAGGCGACGACGGCGGCACGCATCGGCGACCGGTGCAGGGCGGGAGCGGTCGGGCGCACGGTGGGCACGGGGTCGTAGGAGGGCACTGACGGCATACGGGAGCCGGACGGCGGATGGGGCACGCGGGGTCCGTCAGAGGCTCCCGGGACCGGCCGCGCGTCGGCGGGTGCGGCTGCGGCAAGACCCATGAGAGCGGTTCGCAGGCTCATCGGGACGCCGGTGTCGGAGCGCAGCGCCGCGACGATGCGACGCTCCTGGTCGGCTGCGGCACGGCAGACGGTGCAGCAGACGAGGTGCTTGTCGTAGAGGTGCAGCATCGCCGGGGGCAGAGCGCGGTCGACGTACGCCCGGACGTGTCCCTTGAGGTGCGGCGTCACGACATCACCTCCACGGCCTCAGCGCGAGCTCGCGGCGACGCGGCGGCCGGGGAGACGCAGACCGGCGCGCGCGGCCCGCGACTCGGGCTTGACGGGACGGGCGGCAGCAGCCACCTCTGGAGCGCGGTGCGCGAGGGCCTCGCGCAGCTGGGCGCGTCCTCGGTGGATGCGTGACCGGACGGTGCCGAGCTTGACGCCGAGCGTGGCGCTGATCTCCTCGTAGGAGAGGCCCTCGATGTCGCACAGGACGACGGCTGCGCGGAAGTCCGGCGCGAGCGCGTCGAGTGCGCGCTGCACGTCGTCGTCGAACCGGGCATCGTGGTAGGTCTGCTCCGGGCCCTTCTCGCTGCTCGGCAGCCGGCCGGCGGCGTCCTCCGGCAGGGAGTCGAAGCGGATCCGCTGCTTGCGGCGCATCTTGTCGAGGAAGACGTTCGTCGTGATGCGGTGCAGCCAGCCCTCGAACGTGCCGGGCTGGTAGGAGTGGAGCGACCGGAAGACGCGGACGAAGACGTCGTGCGTCAGGTCCTCGGCGTCGTGCGGGTTGCCCGTGAGGCGGTAGGCCAGCCGGTAGACGCGAGCCGAGTGCTGCTCGACGATCTCCTCCCACGTCGGAGGAGTCCACGTCGAGTCGGCCTGCTCCACCGAGGTGGGAGAGGTGGACGTCACGCTGGTGCTCACTGGGGGCTGGGCCTTTCACGCAGAGGGGTCAACGACATGAACGCCGTCAGGAGGTTTTTCGTTCCCACCATCGTCTCGGATGGGCCTGTCCCGCCGCCAGCCGGAACCTGTGGTTCCGCTGTGGGCGGGACGGGCAGCCTGTCACGGCGCCTGCGCGCCGCCGTCGTGCGGGACCGCCTCGTGGTGCGTGAGACCGTGCGTGCGCCGGTCCTCCTTCATCTCCGCCTCGAAGAGGTGACGTCGGCCGCCCACGAGCTGGTCGCGCGCCGAGGCCTCGAGGCGCTTGAACGTCGCGTAGTAGTCGTCGTCGTACTCCTCGACGATCTGGAAGGTCCACCGCCCCTGGATGACGTTGCGGCCGACGAGCTCGGTCTGGAGCTGGTCGGCCAGCGCGTCGTGACCGGCCTTGCGGAAGAGGTCGACGGCATCTCCCAGGGCGAGGTCGGCGGTGCCCGTCAGCCGGTGGAAGCCGTAGAGGTGGCCGCGGGCGTCCTCGACGACCTCGAACGCCTCGGACAGCTTGCCGAGCGCCTCGAC
>NZ_JBFULD010000208.1:0-7573 GCF_056400505.1 Terrabacter sp. P5_B1 | reverse complement strand
CGGGCCTCGGCGCGGTGCCGGTTCCGCCCGTGGTGAGGGTCATCGTGTCCATGCCCCAACCGTCGCGGGCGGGACTGTGCCCTTCCTATGACATGACTTTGGTCCGGTCATGAGTGACCAAACCACCACAACAAGTCAGCCGGGGCGAAGAACCCGAGGACCCAGACCCCCGAACCACCACAACAACTCAGCCCCGGCGAAGAACCCGAGGTCCCGGACCCCCGAACCGCCACAACAACTCCGCCCCGGCGGAGAAGCCGAAGCCCCGGACCCTCGAACCGCCACAACAACTCCGCCCCGGCGGAGAAGCCGAAGCCCCGGACCCCTGAACCGCCACAACAACTCCGCCCGGGCGAAGCTGTCGTGGTCGGCCGGCCGGCCGTCGGTCGGTCAGGGGGCTGCGGGCAGGAGCAGGCTGAAGGTCGTGTCGCCGGGGCGGCTCTCGAGCTCGACGCGACCGCCGTGGGCCTTGCTCACCGCGGCGACGATCGACAGGCCCAACCCGGTGCTGCCACCAGCCCGCACGCGCGCGTCATCGCCGCGGGCGAATCGTTCGAAGACGTTGGGCTGCAACGAGTCCGGCACTCCCGGCCCGTCGTCGTGGACCGCGACCCGCACCCACTCGCCCTCCGGCCGCACCGACGTCGTCACCCGGGTGCCGTCCGGGGTGTGGGTCCGCGCGTTGGCGAGCAGGTTGGCCACGACCTGGTGCAGCCGGGCGCTGTCGCCCGTCACCTCGACCGGCTCGGGAGGCAGGTCGAGGTCCCAGTGGTGACCCGGGGACGCAGCGTGCGCGTCGCTCACCGCGTTGATGACGAGCATCGACACGTCCACGGGAGCCTCCTCGAGGGGACGGCCCGCGTCGAGGCGCGCGAGGAGGAGCAGGTCCTCGACGAGCGAGCTCATCCGGTTGGCCTCGGACTCGATGCGGACCATGGCGTGGGTCACCGTCGGGGGCACGGCGTCGGCCTCGCGACGGGACAGCTCGGCATACCCCTTGATCGACGCCAGCGGCGTACGCAGCTCGTGCGAGGCGTCCGCGACGAACTGCCGGACGCGCTGCTCGCTCTGGTGGCGGGCGTTGAGCGCCTCGTCGACGTGGTCGAGCATCTCGTTGAATGCCGCGCCGACCTTGCCGACCTCGGTCCGGGTGTCGGTGTCCGCGGGGTCGACCCGCTCGGCGAGCGCGACCTGGCCCGAGTCGAGCGGCGTCTGCGAGACCTTGGTCGCCGTCGTCGCGAGCCGACGCAACGGCTCGAGGTTGCGGCGCACGAGCCMGGTGCCGAGCACGGCCACGAGGATGATGCCCGCAGCCACGGTGCTGATCGCGAGAACGACCATCTGCTGCACGGTGCGATGCTGCTGCGCGACGGGCAGGCCCACGACGAACGTTCCGGTCGTGTCGGTCCGGGTCTGCGGGTTGACCAGAGATCCGACCGTCGACACGAGCCGGTAGGGGCCCAGGCCGTCGAGCGACACGGTCGTCGGCTGCGGCCCGAGGCCGGCGTTGCTGAGACCGTTCAGCTGGCTCGACGAGAGCGGGATGCGGGCGTGGCCGCTCGACGACGCGGTGCCGGCAGCCACGGGCACGTCCGGCGTCGGGGTCGTGGGGAAGAAGGCGATGAGCCCTTCGTCGCCAGGGCCTCGGGGGCCGCCGTCGCCCCGGTCCCCAAGGCCGGTGTCAAAGGGACGCCCATTGACGAGCTGGGAGACCGAGGTGCGCAGCTGGTCGTCCACCTGACCGGTGAGCTGCCGGTCGAGCGCGACGACGGTGAAGGCTCCGGTCGCGAGGCTGAGCACCGTGAAGAGCGCGAGCATCGACGCGACGAGCTTGGCGCGCAACGTCCACGCCGACCAGGGCCTCGTGCGGTCCCACGCGTCCATGAAGCGCTCGCGCAGGGACGCGCTCGACTGAGCCTCTCGGCCACCATCGCGGCCGGCGTCGTCGCCGCGCGTCGCGGCATACGGCCTCGGGCGACCGTCACCCGTGGCGGCGCGCTCGTCGGAGTCGTCGTCACGGAAGCCGACACCCTCGGAGAAGAGGTCGGGCCCGATCGCGCCGTCGGCGTCGGGGAGGTCCGCGGGGTCGGGCAGCTCGATGCCGGTGTCAGACGGCCGGCTTGAGGACATACCCAGCCCCTCGCATGGTGTGGATCATCGGCTCCCGTCCGGCGTCGATCTTCTTGCGCAGGTAGGAGATGTAGAGCTCGACGACGTTGGCCTGGCCGCCGAAGTCGTAGTTCCAGACGCGGTCGAGGATCTGCGCCTTGGACAGCACTCGCTTCGGGTTGCGCATGAGATAGCGCAGCAGCTCGAACTCCGTTGCCGTCAGGTGGATCTCCTCGCCGCCGCGCCGGACTTCGTGGCTGTCCTCGTCGAGGGTGAGATCGCCCACGACGAGGACGGAGTCGGAGGACGAGACGGCGATCGTCGTGCGGCGCATGAGCGCTCGGACGCGGGCGACGACCTCCTCGAGGGAGAACGGCTTGGTCACGTAGTCGTCGCCGCCGGCGGTCAGACCGGAGACGCGGTCCTCGACGGCGTCCTTCGCGGTGAGGAAGAGAACGGGCACGTTGCTGTTGTCGGCGCGCATGCGCCGGAGCACCTCCAGCCCGTCGAAGTCGGGAAGCATCATGTCGAGCACGACCGCGTCGGGGTCGAACTCCCGGGCCGCGCGCACGGCCTCCATGCCGGTGCCGGCGGCCCGCACCTCCCACCCCTCGTAGCGCAGCGCCATCCCGAGCAGCTCGGTGAGGTTCACCTCGTCGTCGACGACGAGCACCCGAACCGGTGAGCCGTCGAGTCGCTGGAGTCGCGCGGCCGCGGACTTGGTCTTCTCGCTCATGTCATCCAGTGAAACGCGCCGGACTGTGGGATGACCAGTACCTCCCTGTGCGATTCCTGTGGAGCCTCTGTCCCCGCGTCCCGAAGTCCCAGCGCCTCGACGGCTGCGCCACAGCGCTCGCACAGGGATCGGCCCGACCGTGATGTCCATGAGCAACGAGTCCAGCCCGCAGGTTCCGGCCGTGCCGTCGAGGCCCGAGCTCCCGCAGTTCGAACCGGGCCACCCGGCAGCCGTCGACGACACGCAGCAGCTCGCCTCCGCCCCCACGAGCGCGATGCCCGTGACGCCGCCTGCCAGGCCGTACGCGTATGCCGCGTATGCCGCATCGCCTGGCGAGGCGTCCCCGATCGCCGGGCCGGGGGTGCCGCTCTCACCCACCGGGCTCCCGCCGCGCGAGAGTGCCTCGGGAGCGGTGGCCACGGACGGCCCGCGATGGACCGCCAAGAAGACTGCCGTGACCGCCGGGCTCGCGCTCGTGCTCGCCTCCGCGGGCGCCATCGGCGCAGCGGCCGCCATGCCGGCCGGCTCGACCGGGGACGACTCGGGCTTCCGGGGTCCGGGCGGCGGCCGCAACTTCCAGTTCCCGGGTGGCCAGCAGAACCAGCAGAACCTGCAGAACCAGCAGAACCAGCAGGGGACGAGCCCCCAACAGCTGCCGAACCTGCAGAACGGGCTGCCCGGGGGTGGGCTCAGCGGCATCGACCCCAACCAACTGAGCCAGCTCGACCCGCAGGACCTGCTCCAGCAGCTCGGTCAGGACGACCAGAGCGGACAGGGCACGGACCCCTTCTCCGACGGTCAGGACGACTCCGCGTCCAGCACCTCCGGCGGCACGAGGACGACCTGAGCTGCAGTCCGGTCAGTGGCCGCGCAGCTGCGCGGCGTACTCCTCGAGCGCCCTCGTCGCCCGGTCGACCTCGTCCTCGACACGGGCGACGAGGGCTTCGTCTGCCAGCTGGCCTGCTGCGCCGAGGTCTTCCACCTGGAGGCACATGTCGGCGAGGACCGTGGCACCGAGGTTGGCCGCAGTTCCCTTGAGCGAATGGGCGATCCGGCCCTGGCTCTCGGCGTTCCCGTCGCGCGCCGCCTCGCGGATCTCGGCGATGCGCTGACGGGCGCCGGCACCGAAGCGGCCGATGAAGCGCAGGAGCATCGACGGGTCACCGGGGTCGAGCTCGTGCAGCTCCTCGAGCCGCCGCAGGTCGAGCACGCCGGCGTCCACCGCAGGTGCGGCCTGGGCGCTCGGGCCGGTGTCGGCTCCCGACGCGGCCACATCTGACGGGAGCACCGAGTCCGTGCCCGTCCAGCGCCGGAGGGTGGACGCGAGCAGCGAGACGTCGATGGGTTTGGTCAGGAAGTCGTCCATGCCCGCCTGCAGGCAGCGCTCCCGCTCGCCGGCGATGGCCGAGGCCGTCATCGCGATGACGGGCAGACGCCGACCGGGTGCCTCGCGAGCCCGGATCGCCCGGGTGGCGGCGTAGCCGTCCATCTGCGGCATCTGGCAGTCCATCAGGACCGCGACGAACTCGTCGCCCTGGGCTCGGTACGCCTCGACGCCCTCCGCCCCGTTGCCGGCGAGCCGTACGGCGTAGCCGAGGCTCTCGAGCACACCCTGGGCGACGAGCTGGTTGACCTCGTTGTCCTCGACGACGAGGACCGTGCCGAGGTGTCCGTCAGCTCCTGGCGGTGGGAGCACCGGCCGCAGCGACTCGGTCGCCAGCTGCCGTCCGACGACGTCGGCCATCGCGTCGAAGAGCGAGGAGGGCATGACCGGCGCGGTCAGGACCGTGTCGACACCGGCCTCCTTCGAGGTCGCGGCGTCGGGAGGTGGCACGTGCGCGCACGCGAGCACGACGCGTACGCCCGCGAAGCGCTCGTCGGAGCGGATCATCCGGGCGACCTGCAGGCCCTCGGTGCCCACGGAGGGATCGTCGAGGACGACGACGTCCATCGGGCTGCCGCCGCGGTCGGCCCTCTCGAGCTCGACGAGGCCGTCGACGCCGGAGGTTGCGGACGTCACCGACATGGACCAGGTGGTCAGCTGCTCCTCGACGCGCTCCCGGTGCGCCCGGTCGGCGCCGACGACGAGGACCCGGAGTCCGGACACCGCAGCGGCCTGCGACTGCGAGCGGCCGACGCTGTGCTTCGACGCCGGGTCGAAGGCCGCGGTGAACCAGAACGTGCTGCCGTGGCCGGGCTCGCTCTCGACACCGATCTCGCCGCCGAATGCCGTGACGATCTGCCGGCTGATCGCGAGGCCCAGGCCGGTGCCGCCGTACTCACGGGTCGTCGAGGAGTCACCCTGCGAGAACGACTCGAACAGCCGGGAGCGGACCTCGAGGGGGATCCCTGCACCGGTGTCGGTGACCTCGACCCGCAGCACCGGTCMCGCCGCGGTCAGGCGATCGAGGCCCAGGCGGACGACCACGCTGCCGGCGTCGGTGAACTTCACGGCGTTGGTCGTGAGGTTGGCGACGACCTGGCCGAAGCGCACCGGGTCGCCGGACACCAGGAACGGCACGTCCCGGCCGTGGGCGACGGACAGATCGAGCGACTTGGCACGAGCCCGCTCCCCGAGCAGCGCGACGCTGCGCTCGAGCACCGCGGCCGGGTCGAATTCGACCGACTCGAGCTCGAGACGGCCGGCCTCGATCTTCGACAGGTCGAGGATGTCGTTGACGAGACCGAGCAGCACGCGACCGGCCTGGTCGATGCCGTCGGACAGCCGCCGCTGATAGGGCGTCAGCTCGGTGCGCCCGAGCAGCTCGGCGAGCCCGATGACGCCGTTGAGCGGAGTGCGGATCTCGTGGCTCATCGTCGCGAGGAACTCGGACTTGGCGCGGGAGGCCTCCATGGCCGCGTCACGTGCGCGCGCCAGGCGCTCCGCCGTCCACTCGCGGTCCGCGACGCGGGCGAAGAGGGCGGTGATCTGCGAGATGGTCAGGGCGTCGGACGCGGCGGGCGGCGCGGCGCTGCGCATGTCGAGCACGACGACACAGGCCACCCGCCCCTCGTTGACGACCGGCACCGCCACGATCGTCGTGCCGTCGGGCGAGGACTCCGCGACGACCGACCGGCCGGCGGCTGCGCGGGTCGCGAACTCCATCCCGACCTCGATCGGCAGGGTGCTCGTCTCGGCACCCTCCTCCGCGCGGATCGGTTCTGCGAGGTTCCCGTCGGCGTCGACGACGGAGCCGAGCACCGGCCGCCACGTCGTGTGGCGGGCGACCTCGACGAGGATCGCGGGCAGCGCCTCGTCGAGCGTCGCGGACTCGTTGGCCGCAGTGGCCATGGCCGTCACGAGGCCGAGCGCCTGCTCGGCGTCCTTCTTCTCCGTGATGTCCTGGGTCGTGCCGCCCATCCGGATCGCGCGGCCCTCGGGGTCCCGGGTGACGAGACCCCTGCCACGGATCCAGGCGGTCTCGCCGCTGCTCCGCACGACCCGGGCATCGAACTCGAACGAGTCCTCGGACGCGAGCGCGGCCGCGACCAAGTGCGACACGTGGCCCCGGTCGTCGGGGTGGATGCGTGCGAGGAAGCCCTCGTAGGTCGGGGTGAGGTCGGTCCGGTCCAGGCCGTAGATGCGGTAGAGCTCGTCGGACCACGACACCAGGTCGGCGTCGACGTCCCACTCCCAGCTGCCGACCTTGGCGATCGACTGGGCCTCGGCCAGCTGGTCGAGCAGCTTGCGCTGGGCGCTGTGCTCGCTGACGCGGTGCATCCAGCCGCGGCGCGTTCCCGCTGCGTCGACGAGCGGGGTGTGCGACACGAGCGCCCAGAAGCGGTTGCCGTGCGCGTCGAGCAGGCTGCACTCGATGTTGTCGCCTGGCTCGCCCTTCGAGGCGAGCTCGTCGAGATGGCGGCGGAACTGGCCCTTGCCGACGTCGTCGACCGCGTCGAAGACCGAGAAGCCCACCATGGCGTCGGGATCGCGACCCAGCATCTCGGCCATTCGGGCGTTGGCGAAGATCGTGCGCCCTGCYTCGTCGAAGACCCAGAGCCCGTCGGGCGACGCCCCGACCATCCAGCGGTAGAGGTCGGCCTCGACACCGCTGGCCTCGTCCCGAACGTCCGACATGTCACGATCTTCGCGCATGCAGGGGCTCCGCGCCCGCATGTGCCCCGTTTCGTCACGGCAGCCCACCAGGTGAGGCTCGCCTACCGTGACACCCCCGGGGTCGGATGCAACGATCGGTGGCAACCCCGTGCCACCGGTGCACCACCGAGCGGCCCCACTGATCGGAGCAGCACGCATGTCCGAGGTCCGCGCGTCCGACGAGCCGACGCCGCTCGAGCCGAACCACGACCGAGACGAGCCGCACGAGGCGAACGTCGGGAACCGGCTCAACTGGTTGCGAGCCGGCGTCCTGGGGGCCAACGACGGCATCGTCTCGACGGCCGGCGTCGTCGTCGGCGTCGCCGGYGCGACCTCTGACAAGGCCGCCATCGTGCTCGCCGGCCTCGCGGCCCTGTCCGCCGGCGCCATGTCGATGGCTGCCGGCGAGTACGTCTCCGTCAGCACCCAGCGCGACTCGGAGCGTGCCCTCATCGAGCTCGAGACGCGCGAGCTGCGCGAGGACCCCGCGGGCGAGCTCGAGGAGCTGACCCGGATCTACCAGGCCAAGGGGATGCGTCGTGAGCTCGCGGTCGAGGTGGCACGCGAGCTCACGGCACACGACGCCCTGGCCGCCCATGCCGAGGCCGAGCTGGGCATCGACCCGACCGACC
>NZ_JBFULD010000207.1:0-7624 GCF_056400505.1 Terrabacter sp. P5_B1 | reverse complement strand
CCGCCGGCCCCGCCGGCCCCGTCGGCCCCGTCGGCCCCGCCGGTCACGTCGCCATCCGGTAGCCGACGCCGCGTACCGTCTCGATCCGCGTCCTGCCCAGCTTGCGACGCAGGTAGCCGACGTAGACCTCGACGACATTGGCGTCATCGAGATCCCCCCAGACCTTGAGGAGGAGGTCCTCCTTGGGGACGACGGCGGGATGCGCACGCAGGAGGTGCTCCAGGAGCAGGAACTCCCGGGGTGCCAGCGAGATCTCCGAGCCGTCGACCTCGACACGGTGCGCCGCCGGGTCGAGGACCACCCCGGCAGCCTCGAGGACCGTCGGACGCGGCGCCGGGTCGCGGCGCACCAGGGCCCGGAGCCGGGCCACGAGGACGACGAAGGAGAACGGCTTGGTCAGGTAGTCGTCCGCGCCGTAGTCCAGTCCGTCGGCCTCGTCGTACTCCCCGTCCTTCGCGGTGAGGAGGAGCACCGGCACCCAGTTGTGCTCGGCCCGAAGCGTCTTGACGACCGTGTAGCCGGACATCCGCGGCAGCATGATGTCGAGGACGACGACGTCGTAGGCGCCGAACCGCGCCTCCTCGAGACCAGCCTGCCCGTCCGCGACGTGGTCGACGACGAACCCCTCGGCGCTCAGCCCGCGCACGACGGCGGCGGCCATCCGGGCCTCGTCCTCCACCAGCAGCACCCGCACACTGCCACGATGCCACGGGGTCAGGACGACGTGCGGCTCCTCGCGGCTGCGCGGTCTCAGGGCGCTCTCAGCAGCCGGGACGCACGATGGAGTCATGAGCATCTTCCTCGACCATCCCCGGACCCGTTGGGCGCTGCCCGTCGCGGCGGTGGGTGTCATCGGCGCCGTGGCCCTGACCGTCAACCAGACGGCCAACGCCGACAGCGGACTGCCGTCGCGCACCGCTGCCCAGCTGCTCGCCGACGTCCGGACGGCCAACGTCTCGAGCCTGTCCGGGACCGTGGTGCAGACCTCGGACCTCGGTCTGCCCGAGATCCCGGGCCTCGCCGGCCCGGGGCAGCCAGGCTCGGGATCCAGCTCGATGACCTCGCTCGTCTCCGGCACGCACACGTGGCGGATCTGGCTCGACGGCCCCACTCGCCAGCGGCTCGCCCTCATCGGCGGCAACGGCGAGTCCGACGTCATCCACAACGGCGCCGACGTCTGGCTGTGGTCCAGCGCGGACAAGTCCGCGGTGCACCACAGGCTGGACGCCGACCAGGCGCGCGCCGGCGCGACCGGCAAGCGCCTGCCCAACAAGCCCGCGAGCGGAGTCCCGGGCCCGCTCCCGTCCGGCGTCCCCCGCACCCCGGACGAGGCGGCTGCCGCGGCTCTCGCCGCGATGGGCAAGGACACCGCCGTCACGACGTCGAGCACGGCGTCGGTCGCGGGCCGCTCCGTCTACGAGCTGGTCCTCACGCCGAAGGACAGGACCACCCTCGTCGGATCCGTGCGGATCGCCATCGACAGCCAGGAGCACGTCCCGCTGCGCGTCCAGGTCTACTCGACGAAGCGGACGAACCCGGCGTTCGAGGTCGGCTTCACCGCCGTCGACTTCGCCAAGCCCGACGCCCGGCAGTTCGCGTTCACACCGCCGGCCGGCACGACGGTCACCCAGTCCGACGCTGCGACTCCGCGCCCCGACGGCACTGGCACCAGCACCAGCACCAGCACCAGCACCAACATCGAGCCGACCCGGATCGCGCCCTCGCCCGGCGCCACGCCCAAGGCGTCGACATCCCCGAGGATCGTCGGATCCGGGTGGAGCACGGTCGTCGTGGCCCCGTTCGTCCTCCCGACCTCCCCGTCGACCTCGCACAAGGGCGCGGGCGGTTCGGTGGCTGACAGCGCGGCGCAGCTGAACGGCATACTCAAGGCCCTTCCCGCCACGTCGGGGACCTGGGGCCGCGGGCACGTCCTCGAGGGCACCCTGTTCTCGGTCATCCTGACGGACGACGGCCGGGTCGCCGTCGGAGCCGTCGCGCCGGACCAGCTCTACCGCGCCCTGGYGGCGAAGTGACCCGACCACTCGAAGCGGTACGGACGTCCGGCCCAGGGAGCGGTGGGAGCGATGCGACCGAACGGCCCGATCTCGCGATCGCGTCCCGGAGGCTGACGAAGCGCTTCGGCGCCCGGGCCGCGGTGGACGCGATCGACCTCGTCGTGCCCCGGGGCTCGGTGTACGGCTTCCTCGGGCCGAACGGCTCGGGCAAGACGACGACGATCCGGATGCTGCTCGGTCTCGTGCGACCCTCCGCCGGCACGAGCAGCCTTCTGGGCGAACGGATCCCGCAGGGTGGCCAAGCCGTGCTGCCCCGCGTCGGATCCCTCGTCGAGGGCCCTGCCTTCCATCCCTACCTGTCCGGCCGGGCCAACCTCCAGCGGCTCGACGCTGCCGACCTCACCGCGGACCCGCGGACCGCCAGCCAGCGCATCGACGCCGCGCTCGATCGGGTGGGGCTGCTGGCAGCCGCGGGCAAGCGCTACCGCGCCTACTCGCTGGGCATGCGCCAGCGGCTGGCCATCGCCGCCGCGCTGCTCATGCCCCGAGAGCTGCTCGTGCTCGACGAGCCGACGAACGGCCTTGACCCGCAAGGAACTCGCGAGGTGCGCCACCTCGTCGCGTCGCTGGCGTCGGATGGCACGACGGTCTTCGTCTCGAGCCACCTGCTGTCCGAGGTGGAGCAGATGTGCACGCATCTCGGCGTCATGCGAGACGGTCGGCTCGTCGCCCAGGGCTCCGTCTCGGAGGTGCGCGGCGGGGCGGCCCCGACGGCGCGGGTCCTGACCGAACAGCCCTCCGCCGCGGCGGAGATCATGACGCAGCTCGGCCTCAGCGGCGTCGAGGCGGTGCCCGGCGGGGTCCGCGGGGCACCGGACGGCATCGCGCCGGAGAAGATCGTCGCAGCGCTCGTCGACGGCGGCGTCGGCGTCAAGGAGTTCACCGTGACCAGTCCGAGCCTCGAGGACCTCTTCCTGTCCCTGACCGGGGAGGGCTTCGATGTCAGCGACTGAGCCGGTCCTCACCGACACCCCTGCCCTGACCGGCCGGGCCGGCGCGCGCCCGAGGCGGCGGCTGTCCACACGCCTCCTGCGGTCCGAGCTGCGCCTCATCGCCGGCCGCCGGCGCAACCAGATGGGACTGCTCGTCCTGGCCGCGGTGCCCGTCCTCATCGCGGTCGCGGTCCGGATCTCGTCGCCCCGCGAAGGGCGGGGGCCGGACTTCCTGTCCTCCATCACCTCGAACGGGCTGTTCGTGCCGCTCGCTGCCCTCGGCGTCGAGCTGGGCCTCTTCCTCCCCCTCGCCATCGCGATGCTCGCCGGGGACGCGGTGGCCGGTGAGGCGAACCTCGGGACCCTCCGCTACCTGCTGACCGTGCCGGTGGGCCGCACCCGGCTGCTCGTCACGAAGTACGTCTCCCTCATGATCGGCGCGCTGTGGGGGGTGGCCGTCGTGGTCCTCGCCGGCGCGGTCGCCGGGATCGCCCTCTTCGGCACCGGTCCGATGCTGACCCTGTCCGGCACCGAGATCCCGTTCGGCACGGCCGTCTGGCGGGTCGTGCTCGTCAGCCTCTACATCGCTGCCGGGCTGGCGGCCCTCGGCGCCGTGGGGCTGTTCATCTCGACGCTGACCGAGCAGCCGCTGGCCGCCACCGTCGCGCTCATGATCTTCACCATCCTGTCGTGGATCGCCGACTCGGTCCCGCAGATCGCCTGGCTGCATCCGTGGCTCCTCGTGGACCAGTGGATGGCGTTCGGCGACCTGCTCCGCGACCCGCCCTTCTGGGACAACGTCAGCCAGGGCCTCTGGGTCGACCTGGCGTATGCCGTCGTCTTCGGTTCGCTCGCCTGGGCCCGGTTCGCGGGCAAGGACATCACCAGCTGACCCACTCGGCTGTTCACTGGTGGTGTGACAGTGCAGCGCCTGGGACGGGCACCGCTCGCGAGTGGAGAGGGAGTGGCATACGCCCTGACGGGCAGCGGCCCGCACCTGCTGGTCGTGCCGGGCTGGCTCAGCCACCTCGAGATGGGGTGGGCCATCCCCGCCGAGCGGATGTTCCACGAGGCGCTGTCGTCGGGGCGCACCCTGGTGCGCTACGACCGTCCCGGGTGCGGGCTGTCCGACGCCTACGAGGGTCCCCGCACGATGTCGCTCGAGCTCGCGACGATCGCGGCCGTCATCGACGCGGTGGGCGCCGACCGCCTCGACGTCCTCGGCTGGTCACTGGGCGCACCGGTCGCCGCACAGTGGGCGGCCGAGCGACCGGAGACGGTCTCGCGGCTCGTGCTCTGCGGCGGCTGGGCCACCGGGGGCTCGCTCGGCGACGAGGACAGCAGGCGCCACCTGCTCGGCCTGCTGGCGACCCACTGGGGCCTGGGCTCGGACGTGCTCACCGAGCTGTTCGCCCCGGAGGCCGATGGCGGGACCCGCCAGAGCCTCGCGCGCTACCAACGCGCTGCCTCGTCGGCCGACACCGCGGTCGCGCTCCTGCGGCTCGCCTACGAGCTGGACGTGTCGCCGAGCCTGCGGCGGGTCCGGGCGCCGACGCTCGTGCTGCACCGGCGAGGAGACCGGGCCGCCCCGCCCGCCGGGGGCCGGATGCTCGCGCAGGCGATCCCCGGGGCGGAGCTCGTTGAGCTCGATGGCCGCTCGCACCTTCCGGCGAGCGGCGACGCGCAGTCCGTGGTCGACCAGGTGCGGCGCTTCCTCGGCCTGCCGCCGCTGCGGCGGTCCGTGCCGACGGGGCTCACCGCGCGCCAGACGGAGGTCGCGGCGCTCGTCGCAGAGGCCTCACGAACCGCCAGCTCGCGGAGCGGCTGGGCATCTCCGAGCGGTCGGCCGAGTCGCACCTGGAGCGGATCAGGCTGCGCCTCGGGTTCAGCTCCCGCGCGCAGGTGGCCGTCTGGTACGTCGCGCACCAGGCGTGAAGTGCCCGCAGCGCACGACGACCTTCTGGGCGGTCACCACCGACGTGTCGCTCCTGCTCCTCTTCGCCGTCCAGCACTCGGTGATGGCACGTCGCGGGGTCAAGGCCCGGCTCCGTCGACTCGTCCCGGTCGAGCTGGAGCGCACCACCTACGTCCTCGCCACGAATCTCTGCCTCGCGCTGCTGCTGGCGCTCTGGCAACCGTGGGACCAGCAGATCTGGCACGTCGACGGCCCACCTGCGGCGGTGCTCTGGACGCTGTGCGCGACCGGCTGGGTCCTCGCGATCGCGGCGACCTTCGCCGTCGACCACCTCGAGCTCGTCGGGCTCCGCCAGGCCGGCTGGGCGCCGAGCCGAGACCCGGGCGCGTCCTCCGACCTGCAGGTCGATGGGCTCTACGCCATCGTGCGGCACCCGTTGATGACGGGGCTCGTGCTCGCCTTCTGGGCCACCCCTCGGATGAGCGCGCCCCACCTGCTGTTCGCCGTCGCCGCCACCGGCTACATCGGCGTCGGGATCGCGTTCGAGGAGCGCGACCTCCGCCGGACGTTCGGGCCGTCCTACGACGAGTACGCCTCCCGCGTCCCCGCGCTGGTGCCCGGACTGCGCGGGGGGCGGGGCACCGTCGAGATGCCTCGAGACTGAGCACGCGGAGCTGGCCGGGTCGCTACTGTGGCGCCGAGAGCCCGGACCCAGGAGGTATGCCATGTCCTACGTCGTCGACTTCACCGACGTCTCAACCGTCGGGCTGGAGTCCTCGCCGGTCGCCGAGGCGCTGGCCGGGCTCAGAGCGAACGAGGCTCGCTACTTCGGCAACAAGTACTCCCACGTCTTCACCGTCGAACCTGCGGGAGACAGCCCGGAGGTCGTCGACTGGGTGCATCGCATCCTTCAGGACGAGCGCGACCTCGTCATCGCTTCCCGCCCGCTGGAGGCGACGGCGTTCGAGGTCGACGGGATCCGAATGGCTTACGTGTTCTACGAATCCGGCTTGTCGATCAACGTGATGTACACGATCGAGGACGGCGGGAAACGCGCGGTCGGCTTCAAGCTGTCCGACGGGATGGAGGTCCCGGAGGAGCTCGCCACCCGCTTCAAGTTCGCGCGACAGAAGTCGAAGCTGGCCGGGACGATCCGGGGCTCCTACTTCGTCATCAAGGGTGAGTACTGAGCGACCGAGGTCACTCGGGCCTGGCATACGCCTTGATGCCGGTGTCGAGCATCAGGCACGGCTCGTCGCCGTCGGTCCACGCGTCGTGACCGGGGTCGAGGTCCATGACGTCACCGGGCCCGATCGCGAGCTCACTGCCGTCGTCGAAACGGACGGTCATCCTCCCGGACAGGCAGATGCCGGTGTGGTGGGTCTGGCAGGAGTCGGTGCCGGCGATCGGCTTGACGTCGTTGGACCAGCGCCAGCCCGGCTCGAACACGCCACGGCCGAGGGTGAAGTCACCGAGCGTGACCACATCCATGTGCCCGTGGGCCTTGAAGGGCCGCTGCTCGTGCGGGGCGTCGATGCTCTGCTTGTCGGACATGGGCTTCCTCTCATGGTGTCGCGGCATCGTGAGCCGTGGCCTGACGGCCCACCGGAGACTCTCTTGACGCTAGACCCGCGGCTGCCAGCGCGGGTCTGATCCCGCTGAAGAGGTGGYGTCGGCGCCCTCACTCGGTCGAGGCGAACGACGCCTGGAGCGCATCGAGGGTGGCGGTGCGCTCCCGCCGGGCCATCCACCGCAGTGCCGGCGTGGCCAGCCGGTACAGGCCGTAGGTGTGCAGCTTCGCGCGGTGGCGCACCAGCGTCGTGCCGTCGTGCGCGGCCTCCAACGAGTAGCCGGGCCACCCCTCGGTCTTGAGCTTGCCGGGCCTCGAGCCGCTCCACCAGTGGTAGGTCAACGTGTGCGGCGCATCGAACTCCACGATCTCGCCGGGGGTGGGACCGAAGCGGGTCTCGTCGACGTACGTCGTTCCCAACGCCGGCTCTCCCGGCGACGTCTGCTGCGTATGCCGCCTGATGCTGCCCTTCGCGGGCATCCACTCGTTGTAGCCCTCGATCCCGGCGAGCCGCGCGAAGACGTCGCCCGGTGGAGCCTGGATCCTGCGCTCGAGCTCGAAGTCGACGACGCCCATGGCCCTCAGCATGGGCCGCCGCACCGCCGACCTCAAGCCCTACTCTCGGACCCGGACTCTCGAGCGGGAGGACGTGGGCTCTCTCGTGACCGTGCTCGTTACGGTGGTGACGTGACGACAGAGTCTGGACGCCGAGACGCCGCCAGTGACGAGTCAACCATCGAATCGGTGGTCGACGCCTTCTTCGGGGCGTTCGTCTCCGGGCCCGGCTGCTCGGAACAGATGGCCGGGCTGCGCGCGCTCTTCGTCCCACGGGCGGTCGTCGTGCGCACCTGCGGTCTGGAACCGTCCGTCATGACCGTCGAGGAGTTCATCGCGCCGCGCGAGGCGTTGTTGACGGATGGGTCGCTGACGGACTTCCGGGAGTGGTCGGTCGGGGGCCGCACCGAGGTGTTCGGCGACATCGCGCACTGGTTCGGCAGCTATGCCAAGGCGGGCCTGCAGGACGGTGTGCCGTTCACCGGGCGCGGCATGAAGTCGATCCAGCTCATCCGCACGGCCGAGGGTTGGCGCATCAGCGCTGCCGCGTGGGACGACGAACGCGACGGCGTGACGC
>NZ_JBFULD010000206.1:0-7630 GCF_056400505.1 Terrabacter sp. P5_B1 | reverse complement strand
GGACTGGCTTGGGCCAGCTGCTCGTGAAGGAAGACGGCAGGGTCGATACTGGTGTTCGCGGTCATCGCGATGCTCCATTCGAGGGTGCTGTGAGAGGTTCACTCGAAGGATCACGCGGTGACCGCACCTGCATCCAGCAGGGACACGCTCACCGGTGTCGTCGTACACCAACGCTATG
This sequence comes from Terrabacter sp. P5_B1, assembly GCF_056400505.1. Taxonomy (NCBI): domain Bacteria; kingdom Bacillati; phylum Actinomycetota; class Actinomycetes; order Micrococcales; family Intrasporangiaceae; genus Terrabacter; species Terrabacter sp. P5_B1. The sequence goes on along the minus strand of NZ_JBFULD010000206.1, from coordinate 7,452 downwards.
GACTCAACTGCGTCCTTCGACGGCGACCATGCTGTCTCCGGACGCCTCGGTGCTGTCAGAATCCTGCGGTCAGTCCTCCGTCAACGGTTAGCACCTGTCCGGTGGTGTACGTGTTGGCCTGGCTGGCCAGCCAGATGATGGTTTCTGCGATCTCCGGGGCTTGCGCGGGTCGCTGCAGGGGCAGCCGGGCATGCCGGACGTAAATTTGCTGGAACTCCTCGCCCTCGAGTTCGTCTTCGCCGTCCACGACTGACATGCGCGTGGCCACGAACCCGGGGGCTACCGCGTTGACGAGAATGCCGTGAGTAGCAAGCTCCAGGGCGGCGGTCCGGGTTGCGGCCTCGAGACCGGCCTTGGACACGTCGTAGGCCAGAGACGTCCGTTCCGACCGGGTGGCGTGGACGCTGGTGACGTTCACGATCCGGCCGTAGCCCTGCCGGGCCATGCACCCACCGAGTTCACGCATGAGCAGTACCGGAGCGTGGAGGTTCACCGCCAGCGTGCGATGGTAGCGCTCCGCGTCGAGTTCGAGCGTCGAGTTGGGAAGGCTGACCCCGGCACAGTTCACCAGGATGTCGGCTCCCCCGAGCTGATCAACGACCCTGCCAGCGGCGGCCACGACGGCGCCCGGGTCTGCCAGATCCGCCGTCACGACGATGTCCGCACCGTCCGTGTGGTCGCGGTCGACGACGGCAACGCTCGCGCCCAGAGCGCGAAGGCGTGTGACGGTGGCGGCCCCGATTCCGTGCGAGCCGCCGGTGACCACGGCCCGCTGACCCGTGAACGCCTGAACCGGGGTCCCCTTCTGCCGCGGGGTCATTCGCCCTTCACGCTTCCGGCAGTCAGGCCCTGGATGAAGTACCGCTGCCCGAACAGGTAGGCGACGACCAGTGGCAGGGTCGCGATCGACAAGCCGGCCATCACCGTTGGAATGTCAAGGCTGTACCTGCTCTGGAAGCCGGTGATCCCGACCATCAGGGTCTTCTTGCTGTCGCTCTGCAGGAAGACGAGCGCCAACAGCAGCTCGTTCCACACCCACAGCAGGTTGACAACGACCAGCGTGGCGACCGGCGCACCGGATAGCGGGAGCACGATCCTGACGAACGTGCGCCACGCTGACGCGCCGTCGATCTTGGCAGCTTCGAGGATGCTCGCCGGGATGGTCCGGAAGAAGTTGGCCAGCAGGTAGATCGAGAACGGCAGCATGAGACCGACGTAGATGAGGATGACGATCCGGAAGGTGGAGATCCAGCCGAGCTGCGCGCCGAACTGGAACAGCGGGATGAGCAGCACCACCGGGGGAACGACCATCAGCGAGACGGTCACCGCGAGAACCGCTTCCCTGCCCCGGAACGGCCAGTGCACCAGTCCCCACGCGGCCAAGGCCGCGAAGATCACGGTGACTGCCACGGCGGAGAAGGTCAGGATGACCGAGTTCAGGAACCACTGGGCGAGCTGGTCGCTCAGCGCTGCACGGAAGGCGCCGAAGTTCGGCGGGGTCGGCAGCGCCCAGGGATGCAGCAGGAAGTCGCTTTGGGTTTTGAGCGCTCCGGTGAGCATGAGGTAGGCCGGTGCCAGCGCCATGACGGAACACACCAGCAGGATCAAGTGCCGCAGGGTGGCACCCGCGCGTCGAGTGGTCATAAGAAGTCCCTTCAGTCCCCGAAGGTGCCTTCACCGGCGCGCTGCAGCCGGAAGAAGCCCGTGATGAGGATGAGCGTGGCGAGGAAGAGCATCACGGCGGCGGCTGCTGCCAGCTCAGGGGCCTGGTCCTGGAACGCGGCCCGGTAGATGTAGAGCTCGGACACCATGGTGGCGGTGCCTGGACCGCCTTGGCCGTTGGTCAGGACGTAGACGTAGTTGAAGACCCACGACACCATCACGATCGCTTCGTTCACGATGTAGAAGAGGATGAGGCTTCGCATCTGCGGCACGGTGACGGACCAGTGCAGGCGGAAGAAGCCGGCGCCGTCGACCTTGGCCGCCTCAAAGACCTCGGTAGGCAGCGTCATCAGCCTGGCCAGGAAGAGCACGATACCGAAGCCGATCTCCTTCCAGATGATGATGGCCGCCATCGTCCACAGCGCACGGTTGGGGTCACCCATCCAGTCCGCGGCCAAGCCGCCAAGACCCACACCCCGCAGAACCTGGTTGAGGGCACCGTTGAGCTGCAGAAGTTGGCCGAAGACCACACCGACCACCGGAATGGGCAGAATGTAGGGGAAGAACAACGTAGCTCGGTAGCCGCGCAGCCCCCTCTTGGTCTCGAACAGCAGGATCGCGATGCCCAGCGCCAGCACGAGCAGCACAGGGACGACCGCGAGTAGCAGCGTGTTGTGGAGGATCGCTGTGCGAAAGAGCGGGTCGCTGATGACCAGCCCGAAGTTGTCCAGCCCGGCCCAGGAGCCCTGATACTGCAGGGACTGCGCGACCAGCTGGTACATCGAGTAGCCGAAGATGAACACGATGATCAGTGCCGCGGGCGCGACCCAAGGTAGGAAACCGAAGCGGTGGGCGAGCGCCGCCCGCGCCGCCCGTGTGGGCGTCGGCGCCGCTGCAGCCCGCACGTTGTGAGGCGCTGATGTGGTCAGGGAAGGCACGGTTGGCTCACCGGGTCCAGGCCTGGAAGTTGCGCACCAGCGACCTGTTCGTGAGGCGCAGTCGCTCGATCTGCGTCTGCATGTCCGCGGCAGCCTGCTGCCCGGTCCGGCTTCCCTGCAGGACGAGCTGGACGTTCGTGAAGACGGCGTTGCTGTCCAGCTCGGCGGGGATGTAGTTCTCCAGGTAGGGAGCGCCGTCATGCACCATCTGGAACAGCTGCTTCTTGGCGGGGTCGTTCACGACGGACACATCGAACCGGTCATCGGCCGGGAGGACGCCCGTGGTGGCATACCAGGCCTGCAACCGCTCAGGGGTGTGCATGAACTTGATGAAGTCGGCGTCCACCTGCGGGTACTGCGTCCAGGCGGTGATGCCGACGGTCTGGGAGGTGCTGGCCATCTTGCCGGCGTAGGGACCGTTGGCGAACGTCGGCATGGTGCTGATCTGGACCTTGTCGGCGCCAACCTTCTTGATGAAGTTCGGTGCGTCGGTTCCGGCCGTGACGGTCATGGCTGCGTCGCCGGACACCCAACGCTGCTGTGCCTGGTACAGCTCAAGGGAGTTGATGTCGGAGTTCCAGCAGTGGTGCTGACGGGTCTCCTCGAGCTTGGTCCACCAGGCGGCGTGGTTGGCGTCGGTGAACTTCTGCTTGCCCACGACGGCGTCGGTGACGTCGCCTTGGGAGGTGACCGTCTGGGCGCCGAGCATCGAGTAGAGCCAGCCGCCGAACCAGCCGTCCTTGACTCCGCCGGCGAGCGTCGTGACCCCGGCCTTGCTCAGCGTGTCACACGTGGTGAGTAGCTCCGCCCATGTCGTCGGCGGCTTGAGCTGGTGCGCGGCGAGAACGTCCTTGCGCACGAGAACCGGGAACTGCGGGTTGACGTACCAGGGCGCGGTGAGGATCTTGCCCTTGTACGAGTCCTCGGTAGCGGCGTTGGTGTAGTGCTTGAGCTCGGCGGCGTCGATGTAGTCCGAGACGGGGAGGATCTGGCCGCTCCAGGCGGGCTGCTGGGAGTAGATGCCGCCCCAGAAGTACTGCAGGTCGGGACCTTGTTTGGCCGCGGCGGCGGCTTGAAAGGCGGGAATGAGGCTGTCGGTGGTCTGCAGGACGGTGTCGATTGTGACGTTCGGGTGCTGCTTCTCGTAGGCAGCCACTGTCTCGGTCAGCCACTTCTTGGCCCCCGGGGCCTCCTGCTCACCCCAGTACCACATGACCAGGTGTACGGGCCCTGTCGGGTACGCGCCTGCGGTCTTGGCTGCCAGTGTCGCGGCGTTGCCGCGGCTCTGTGACGCTTGGGAGCTGCAGCCGGCCATGGTGAGCGAAGCGGCGATGACGGCCGCGATGATGCCAGTGGTGCGTCTCATTCTCGTTCTCCGGTGCTCGGTCGGCGGGTGCCGACGATGGTGCTGACGGTGTTTCTCATCACGTGAGCTCAGGTGTGCTGTAGAGGGTCTTTCCACCGACCGTGATGTCGACCTCGACGAGGTAGTCCCGGACCTGCTCGGGGCTGACCTCCATGCCCAGTCCTGGGGCGGCGGGTGGGCTGATCCGCCCGTCATGGTCGAGGTCCAGGTGGTTGGCGGTGACCGACCGGGCCAGCGGTTTGGCTTCCACGGGGTACTCGCAGAGCCAGTCGTCGACGCTGGCGGCGAACGGTTGCAGGGAGGCGCTCAGCGCCAGGTGGGAGGTGAACGTGTGGTTCACGAACTGCACGCCGCGCGCTGCGGCATAGTCGGCGACGCGCTTGGCGTCTGCGATCCCGCCGACCCGGCCCGTGTCGATCTGGATGAACCCGACACCGCCGTAGTCCACCAGGTGTTCGGCCAGTAGGGGCTGGTGGGCGCCCTCGCCGCCGGCCAGACGCAGCGTGTCGCACCGTCGTGCCAGCGCCCCGTAGGCGCGGAGCGCCCCGGAGGCGAACGGTTCCTCCAGCCACAGCACCTTCGCCTCTTCCAGAGCGGGCAGGCGCAGGGCGGCTGCGTCCACGTCCTCTCCCCAGATCGTTCCCGCGTCGACGAGCAGGACGCCGTCGTCGCCGAGGCCCTCTCGAGCGGCGTGGACCTGGTCGGCGTCGGCCTGTACGCTGCCGCGACCGTAGGGTCCCCAGCCGAACTTGGCGGCGGTGTATCCGTCGGCGCGGACCTGCCGGGCCTTCTCGAGGGTCTGCTGTGGCGTGTCACCGAACAGCGCTGAGGCGTAGGGGATTTTGGGGTGTGGGTGCGAGGCGCCCAGCAGCTCGTAGACCGGCTGCTCCACCGCCTTGCCGAACAGGTCCCACAGGGCGATCTCGATCCCGGACAGGGTGTGGTCGGCCTGCAGCAGGTCCAGGCTGTTGGCCCGGACCAGCCGGGCGATGGAGGCGATGTCCTCCACGCGGTCCAGGCGTTGCCCGACCACCGAGTCGACCACCGGGTGGCAGGCGCTGTGGGACATGGGGCAGACGAAGCTGGCGATCGAGGTGAGCGGGGAGGTCTCGCACTCGCCCCACCCGGTGTGGCCGCCCGCCCGGACCCGCACGAGCAGCATGTCTTGGCTGCCGTCACCGATGTCCAGGACCTGCGGCATGGCCAGGTAGAAAAGGTCGACCGACTCGATCCTCATGCGCTCGCGCCTTCCTTGCCTGGCACCACTTCGGCTGGCACCACTTCGGCTGGCACCGAGGTGGCTGGCACCCGCGTGACTGGCACCGACATCGCCGGCGCTGTTGCGGTGGTTTCGCCTGCGGGGCGGTCGATATCGGTCGACGGCAGGGCCTCGGGACCCCGGACTCCCTCCACGCGTCCGTCGGGATGGACGGCATGGATCTCGCTCATCCCGTCGTACACGACCGCGGTGATGCTCGTGGTGATCACCTGGCCGGGGGCCAACGTCTGGTGGGTGCCGGCGTCGGCCCCGACGGACACCTCCACGGGGTAGCCGGTGCACGGCTCTAGGACAAGGGCCTGCAGGCCGCGCCACCCGCCGTACGAGGCGAACAGCCAGCAGGAGCGGAACACGTTCGCGTCGAACACCAGCCCGAGTCCGGTGCCGTCGCCGTAGGTGACCGAGCACCATCCGGCGCTCAGCTCGGTGGCGTACTGGAACTCGCTGACGCCGGAGCTGCGCGGGAGGGTGCGGCTCATGTCGGTCGCGTGTCCGCTCTCGTCGATGAGTGTCGGCCAGGTGTACGTCGTCCCAGGGCCGCCGGCTCGAGGCGTGCCGAAGTCCTCGACGTACATCGAGGCAGGTGCGAGGTCGACCCGGGCGGGCTCGTCGACCGGGACGGCGACGTGCTGCTTCCAGAGGAAGGGCAGCGCCTTCGGCAGCGTGTTCTCGATGCGGTGGCTCAGAGTCAGGGAYGGCTGGCCGGAGTTCAGTGTCAGGGTCTTCTCCAGCAGGCATCCCGAGATCGGGGTGCGCAGCGTGAGCCGGACCGAGACGACCTCGGGGCCCTCCTGCTCTACGGACCACGACCACGGCGACGTCCAGAGCTCGCCGTGGTCGGGATAAGGCTCACCGGCGAGATCTTCGGGCGCGTCGTTGGGGAAGAGTTCGTCCCAGCCCCCGAAGAAGCTGTCGTCATAGCCGGTCCCGAACGGGACCTTGCGGGGCTGCAGCCGGTCGTTGTGCCAGAGGAACTCCCGGTTGTTCCGGGTGCCGGTGATCTGCCAGACCTTGCCCCCGAGCTCGGGCAGGACCACGACGCGCATGTGGTTGTTCTCCAGCACGAGTGCGCGCAGCCCGTGGTAGCTCCAGTCGCTGCTCACTCGGGCTGTCACTGGGAGGTCTCCGCCTCGGTCGGGCGGTCGCTGGCGTCAGGGGCCAGCAGCACCTTGGCGGCCCCGTCCCCGGCGACCAGGCGGGCGTACCACTGCGGCCCGTCCGTCAATGGCGCGACGACGACCCCTTGGGACAGCCCGATGCGCCGCTGCGCCAGCCAGTCCAGTGCCGTGCGGAAGTTGTCCGGCGTGTATGCGAAGACGCCGGTCAKGCGGATCTCGGACCGGATGATCGTGTTGATCGGCAGCGATGTCTCGTCGGCGTGCAGCCCCACGAGAACGACATGTCCGCCGGGGGCCATGCTGGCCAGGCAGCTCTGCCGGGTCTGGGCGGAACCGACGGCGTCGAAGGCCAGCTCGACGCCGCGGCCCGCGGTGGCGCGGCGCACGGCATCGGCCAACCCCTCGGGTCCCACCTGCACCGGGATGGCTCCGGCTTCGACGGCCATCGCAAGCCGGGCTGGGTTCAGGTCGGCGACGTACCGTTCGGTGACGCCGTAAGCGGCCAGCACCTGCAGGATGAACAGGCCGATCGGGCCTGCCCCGACGACGAGCGCCCGTGATGACGGGTCGGCGCCGCTGACTTGGACCGCTCGCACGGCGCAGGCGGCAGGTTCGGCCATGGCGGCGTCGCGCAGGCTCAGGCCGGTCGGTACGGGCAGCACTGCCCGGGCCGGGACGGCGACGAGTTCGGCATTGCAGCCGGGGAGGTGCGCTCCCAGGAGCAGACGACTTTGGCACAGCGGCTGGCGTCCGGTGACGCAGTACTCGCATACCCCGCAGGTGACCAGCGGGTTGGCCGTCACGGCCGCCCCCGGACGCAGCTGCTCGGTGGTGGGCACGTCGGCTCCGAGTGCCTCGACCCAGCCGGACAACTCGTGCCCGAAGACCAGCGGCGGCGTCCGCAGGCTGTTCTGCCCCAGGAAGCCGCTCAGCTCGGAGCCGCAGATACCGGAGTAGGCGACACGGATGAGCACGTGGTCCGGCTCCAGGGTGGGCGCGGACAGGGTCCGCATCGTCATCAGTTCTGGTGCTTCGTAGACCAGGGCTCTCATCGACATTCCTTCGGTGTGGGGTGGGGACGGGCCGGGC
>NZ_JBFULD010000205.1:0-7688 GCF_056400505.1 Terrabacter sp. P5_B1 | reverse complement strand
CCGCTGACGGCGTCAGCGGCCCGGAGGCGCTGCCCGGATCGGCGCGACGATCGTGGTGAGGTCGACCGCGGAGACACCTGCAAGCGTGTCCAGGTGCACCGCGCCATCGATCGGGGGCACCGGCACGACGTGCGGGATCGCGATCGTCGGCACCCCCGCAGCGGTCGCGGAGCGGACGCCGGCCGGGGAGTCCTCGATGGCGATGCAGTCGGCAGGGTCGACCCCGACGAGGCGCGCGGCCGCGAGGTAGGGCTCCGGGTGCGGCTTGCCGTGGCTCACCTCGTCGCCCGTGACGAGGTGGTCGAAGGCGCCCTCCGGCAGGCGCCGCACGACCATGTCGGCGAGCGAGCGCCACGACATCGTGACGAGCAGCGACGGCACGCCGAGGGCGCCGAGCTCGAGCAGCAGCTCGCGGGCGCCGGGACGCCACGGCACGCGACGCTCGACCTGGGTGATGACGCGACCGAGGAGGGCGTCGACGATCTCCGGCACGGACAGCGAGATCCCCGACTTCTCGATGATCAGCTGGGCCGACACCTCGAGCGCGTTGCCGACGAGCTGGTGCGCGAACTCGTCGTTCCACTCGCCGCCGTGTGCCGCGACGAGCTCGTGCTCGGCCTGGATCCAGTAGGGCTCGGTGTCGACGAGCGTGCCGTCCATGTCCCAGAGGACCGCGGCCGGGAGGGCCGGCACCACGACGTCGGCCTCGGGGGCGTGTGAGAGGGGCACCGGGTCAGTCCTCCGGGTCGTACGCGAGGTTGGAGGACAGCCAGCGCTCGGCCTCGGCGAGCGTCCAGCCCTTGCGGTCGGCGTAGTCCTGCACCTGGTCGCGGCCCAGACGGCCGACGACGAAGTACTGGGCCTGCGGGTGGGAGAGGTACCAGCCGCTCACCGAGGCGCCCGGCGCCATCGCCATGCTCTCGGTGAGCGTGATGCCGGTGTTGGCCTCGACGTCGAGCAGGCGCCAGAGCGTCTCCTTCTCGGTGTGCTCGGGGCAGGCCGGGTATCCGGGGGCTGGACGGATGCCGGCGTACTGCTCCTTGATGAGCGCGACGTTGTCGAGGTGCTCGTCGGGCGCGTAGCCCCAGAACTCCTTGCGGACCCGCTCGTGCATCCGCTCGGCGAAGGCCTCGGCCAGGCGGTCGGCGAGCGACTCGAGCAGGATCGCGTTGTAGTCGTCGAGCTCGGCCCTGAAGGCGGCGACCCGCTCTGCCCCACCGAGGCCGGCTGTCACGGCGAAGCCGCCGATCCAGTCCGCGGTCCCCTTCGGTGCGACGTAGTCGGCGAGCGAGCGGTTCGGCACGCCGGCGCGGWGCTCCCCCTGCTGGCGCAGGTGGTGGAGCACCGTCAGCGGCTCGGTGCGTGCGTCGTCGAGGTAGACCTCGACGTCGTCCCCCACGGAGTTGGCGGGGAAGAAGCCGATGACTCCGTTGGCCGTGAGCCAGCGCTCGTCGATGATGCGGTCGAGCATGGCCTGCGCGTCGTCGTAGAGCTTGCGCGCGGCCGGACCACTGGCCGGGTTGTTGAGGATGTCGGGGAAGCTGCCCTTCATCTCCCACGTGTTGAAGAACGGCTGCCAGTCGATGTAGCGGCGCAGCTCACCGAGGGAATAGTGGTGGAAGGCCTTGACGTGCTGGGAGATCCGGTGCGATCGGGTGATCGTCGACACGTCGTGGTCCTGCTGGAGCAACAGGTGCGGGTGCGGCGGCCGGTAGCCGGACCAGTCGACAGGGGTGCGCCGCTCCCGGGCCTGCGCGAGGCCGAGCAGGGGCCGGTCGTGCTTGGCCGCGTGGCGGGTCCGCAGCGAGTCGTAGTCCTCCTTGACCTGGGCAAGCAGCTTCGGCCGCAGCTCGTCGCTGAGGAGCGCCGCCGCGGTCGGGACGGATCGTGAGGCGTCCTTGACCCAGACGACGGGCCCGTCGTAGCGCTGGTCGACCTTGACGGCGGTGTGCGCGCGGGAGGTCGTCGCACCCCCGATGAGGAGGGGGATGGTCAGGCCCTGGCGCTGCATCTCGGCGGCGAAGCCCACCATCTCGTCGAGCGACGGCGTGATGAGACCCGACAGCCCGATGATGTCGGCGTCGTGCTCCTTGGCGGCGTCGAGGATCTTCTGGGCCGGCACCATGACGCCCAGGTCGATGACCTCGTAGTTGTTGCACTGCAGGACGACGCCGACGATGTTCTTGCCGATGTCGTGCACGTCGCCCTTGACGGTCGCCATGACGATCGTGCCGTTGGTGTCCTTGGCGGTGGCGAGCTCGGGGTCCTTGGCCTTCTCCTCCTCGATGAACGGGATGAGGTAGGCGACGGCCTTCTTCATGACGCGGGCGCTCTTGACCACCTGGGGGAGGAACATCTTGCCCGCGCCGAAGAGGTCGCCGACGACGTTCATGCCGTCCATGAGCGGGCCCTCGATGACCTCGATCGGGTGCCCACCGCGACCGGCGATCTCCGCGCGGAGCAGCTCGGTGTCCCCCTGGATGTATGCGTCGACGCCCTTGACGAGGGCGTGCGTGATGCGCTCGCCGAGCGGCAGGGCGCGCCACTCCTCCTCGCTGACCTCGGCGGCCTGACCGACCTTGTTGTACTCCTCCGCGATCTCGAGGAGCCGCTCGGCTGCGTCGGGTCGGCGGTTGAGGACGACATCCTCGATCCGCTCGCGCAGCTCGGGGTCGACCTCGTCGTAGACGGCCAGGGCACCGGCGTTGACGATGCCCATGTCGAGGCCGGCGCGGATGGCGTGGTAGAGGAACACGGCGTGGATCGCCTCGCGCACCGGGTTGTTGCCCCGGAAGCTGAACGAGACGTTCGAGATGCCGCCCGAGACCTTGGCGCCCGGCAGGTTCTCCTTGATCCACCGCGTCGCCTCGATGAAGTCGAGCCCGTAGGAGGCGTGCTCCTCGATGCCCGTGGCCACTGCGAAGACGTTGGGGTCGAAGATGATGTCCTCTGCGGGGAAGCCGACCTCCTCGGTGAGCAGGCGGTAGGCCCGGGAGCAGATCTGCTTGCGGCGCTCGAGCGAGTCGGCCTGACCGTCCTCGTCGAAGGCCATGACGACGGCCGCAGCGCCGTACTTGCGCACGAGCCGGGCCTGGCGCAGGAACGACTCCTCACCCTCCTTGAGGGAGATCGAGTTGACGATCGCCTTGCCCTGCACGCACTTGAGCCCGGCCTCGATGACCTCCCACTTGGAGGAGTCGACCATGACGGGCACCCGGCTGATGTCGGGCTCGCTCGCGACGAGCTTGAGGAAGCGGTCCATGGCCGCGACCCCGTCGATCATCCCCTCGTCCATGTTGACGTCGATGACCTGCGCGCCGCTCTCGACCTGCTGCGCAGCGACCGACAGGGCGGTGTCGTAGTCGCCGTCCTTGATGAGGGTGCGGAAGCGCGCCGAGCCGGTGATGTTGGTGCGTTCGCCGACGTTGACGAAGAGGCTGTCGTCGGTGATGGTGAACGGCTCGAGACCCGACAGGCGCATGGCGGGCACGAGGGGCGCGGGCTCACGGACCGGCTTGCCCTCAACGGCGCGCGCGATCGCGGCGATGTGCTCGGGCGTCGTGCCGCAGCAGCCGCCGACGAGGTTGACGAGGCCCGCCTCGGCGAACTCACCGACGATGCCCGCGGTCTCGTCGGGCGCCTCGTCGTACTCCCCGAAGGCGTTGGGCAGCCCGGCGTTGGGGTAGCAGGAGACGAACGAGTCGGCCAGCCGGGCCATCTCGGCGATGTAGGGCCGCATCTCCTTGGCGCCGAGGGCACAGTTGAGGCCGACCGCTAGCGGTGACACGTGCCGGACGGAGTCCCAGAACGCCTCCGTGACCTGACCGGAGAGCGTGCGCCCGGACGCGTCGGTGATGGTGCCGGAGACGACGACCGGCCACCGCCGGCCCTGCTCCTCGAAGAGGGTCTCGACGGCGAAGATCGCCGCCTTGGCGTTGAGGGTGTCGAAGATCGTCTCGATGAAGATGAGGTCGCTGCCGCCGTCGACGAGTCCCCGCGCGGCCTCGAGGTAGGCCGCCACGAGCTGGTCGTAGGAGACGTTGCGCGCCCCGGGGTCGTTGACGTCAGGAGAGATCGAGGCCGTACGCGTCGTCGGCCCGAGTGCGCCCGCGACGTAGCGGGGTCGCTCGGGTGTGCGCTCCGTCATGGCGTCCGCCTCACGGCGCGCCAGGGCCGCGGCTTCGAAGTTCAGCTCGTAGGCGAGCTCCTCCATGCCGTAGTCCGACAGCGAGACCGCGTTGGCGTTGAAGGTGTTGGTCTCGATGATGTCGGCGCCGGCCTCCAGGTACTCGCGGTGGATGCCGGCGATGATCTCGGGCGCGGTCAGCGTCAGGAGGTCATTGTTGCCCTGGACGTCGCTCGGCCAGTCGGCGAAGCGCTCGCCGCGGTAGCCGGCCTCGTCGGGCCGGTCACGCTGGATGGCCGTCCCCATGGCGCCGTCGAGGACCAGGATGCGCCGCCCGAGCGTGGCGGTGAGGCTGTCGGTGGCATCGGGTCGCTGCTGCGGCTGGGACAACGTGGCTCCTCTCGGCGGCACGAGGACGTGCCGTAGGACGGGACCGGCCCGATTCTACGGACCTGCCGTGGCTGCCGCGTCGCCGCCCGCACTGCGGTCACGCGACCCCACCTCCGGCATACCCGCTCGAGTGCACACTCGACTCCGCGCCCGAGCCCCCGCCGTCCGAGCCCCCGCCGCCCAAGGCGCGCCCGCCCGGGAGTTCGGCCCATCCGGTCCGGCAGGTCCTAGGCTGAAGGGGTGGACGCGACCGCGCCCACGGTGAAGGAGACATGGTGCTGGAGTTCGAGGACGTGCCGGAGCTGATCGACCCGGTGCTCATCGCGGCCTTCGAGGGCTGGAACGACGCCGGCGAGGCGGCCACGAGCGCAGTCCGCCACCTCGCGGAGGTCTGGGACGCCGAGGTCGTCGCGGCGCTCGACCCCGAGGACTACTACGACTTCCAGGTGAACCGTCCGCGCGTGTCGCTCGAGGACGGTCGGCGCGCGCTGACCTGGCCCACGACGCGCGTCCTCGTCGCCACCGAGACCGGCCTGGACCGTGACGTCGTCCTCGTGCAGGGCATCGAGCCGTCGATGCGCTGGCGGGCCTTCACGGTCGAGCTCCTCGAGCTCGCCGAGCGGTTCGGGGTCACGACGATCGTCACCGTCGGCGCGCTCCTCGCGGACGTCCCGCACACCCGACCGATCCCCGTCACCGCCACCGCCGAGGACGAGGCGGCGATCCACCGCTTCGACGTCGAGGCGTCGCGCTACGAAGGCCCGACAGGCATCGTGGGGGTGCTGAGCCACGCCGCCGCCGACACCGGCATCCCGACGGTCTCGGCGTGGGCCGCCGTGCCGCACTACGCCGGCGGTGCGCCGTCGCCGAAGGCGACCCTGAGCCTGCTCCGCCGCATCGAGTCGCTGCTCGGGGTCACCGTGCCGCACGGCGAGCTCGAGGAGAACGCCCGGGCGTGGGAGCGCGGCGTCGACGAGCTGGCCCAGTCCGACGAGGAGGTCGCCGAGTACGTCCAGTCCCTCGAGGAGGCACAGGACACCGCCGAGCTGCCCGAGGCCAGCGGTGACGCCATCGCGCGCGAGTTCGAGCGCTACCTCCGCGGACGCGACGACGACCAGACCGGCCGCTGACGACCGAAAGAGCATTCCGTGCGAGGGAATGCTCTTTCGATTGACGAATGGAGGGTCGTGTCGATCAGCTAGGGGTCAGAGGCGGATGCCGAGCAGGGCGTCCAGCGCCCGGCCGAGCACGCCCGGGGCGCCGGGGTCGTCGCCGCCCCGGGTCAGGGCCTGGCTGGCCCATCGGTCGACCGCCTCGAGGGCCCGCGGGCTGTCGAGGTCGTCCGCTAGGGCGGCGCGGATGTCGTCGACGGTCTGGTCCGCGACGGGACCGCCGTTGCACGACAAGGCCTCTCGCCAGGTCGCGAGCCGCTGCTGCGCCTCGACGAGCTGGTCGTGCGTCCACATCCAGTCGTACGCGTGGTGCCGGGCGAGCAGGGCCAGCCGGATCGCCATCGGGTCGATGCCGTCACGACGCAGCTGCGAGACGAGGACGAGGTTGCCCTTGCTCTTGCTCATCTTCTCGCCGTCGAGGCCGACCATGCCCTGGTGGACGAAGGCGCCCGCGAAGGACTGGGACCCGCTGAGCGCGCGGCCGTGCGCCGAGCTCATCTCGTGGTGCGGGAAGACGAGGTCGGTGCCGCCGCCCTGGACGTCGACGGGGATGCCGAGGTGGTCGAGCGCGATGCAGGCGCACTCGATGTGCCAGCCCGGGCGACCCGAGCCGAGCGACCCGCCGTCCCACTCGGGCTCGCCCGCACGGTGCGCCCGCCACAGCAGGGCGTCGAGCCGGTTGCGCTTGCCCTCCCGGTCGGGGTCTCCCCCGCGCTCGGCGAAGACCTCCGTCATGCCCGCCTCGTCGAGGTGGCTGACCGAGCCGAACCGCGGGTCCCTCGCGACGTCGAAGTAGAAGTCCTGGGCACCCGGGCGCGACGCGTCCGGCGCAGGCACGGCATACGCCCAGCCGTCGACGACGAGCTTCTCGATGGGGCCCACGAAGGTGGGGATGCTCTCGACGGCACCGAGGTACTCGTCGGGAGGGATCACGGCGAGCGCGGTCATGTCCTCACGGAAGAGCGCGATCTCGCGCGTCGCGAGGTCGCGCCAGTCGATGCCGTCCCGCTCGGCCCGCTCGAGCAGCGGGTCGTCGATGTCGGTGATGTTCTGGACGTAGCGCACGGTGTGGCCGCTGGCGCGCAGCGCCCTCCCGAGCAGGTCGAACGTCACGTAGGTCGCCGCGTGCCCGAGATGTGTGGCGTCGTAGGGGGTGATGCCGCAGACGTAGAGCGTGACGAGCTCGCCACGCGCAGCAGGAACCAGCTCGCCCGATGCCGTGTCACGGACGCGCACCTCGGGTGCGCTGCCGGGAACCTTGGGAACGAACGGCATCGGCCAACTTCTCACGCGCAGACTCTATCCCGCGGTGCGGCAGCCCCTCGTCGCGGGCACCGGGGCGGTGGGCCGACCCGCACACGGCCTCACAGTGGCGGCCAGGGCACCGACGGCCAGTCGCGCCGCGGCGACGGGTGCACCCCGCGGTCGATGAGCCGCGCGACCCGCAGCATGAGGGCGTCGACGTCGGCCTCCGGCAGCAGCACGAGCAGGCGGTCGCGGACGTCGCTGGCTTCGAGGGCACGCCTGAGGCGCTCGAGCCGCACGAGGTCGGCGTCCACGATCGGCTTGCCCGCCCAGCCCCACAGCACCGTGCGCAGCTTCGGCGTCGGCGAGAAGGTCACGCCGTGGTCGATGGCCCAGAGACGGCCGTCCGCGTCCCGGAGGCAGTGGGAGCCTTTGCGGTCCGAGTTGTTGAGGGCGGCGTCGAGCACGGCCAGCGACCGCACGTCGTCGGCGCCCGAGTGCACGACCGTGACGGCAGAGCCGCCGGGCGTCTCACCGTCGAAGACGGCACACCAGCCCTCAGGGGTGCGCCCCTCGGGTACGAGGTCGACGACGACGTCGTCCGCGACGGGCTCGAACGGGTCACCGATCCACAGCTGCACCGACCCCGGACCGAGGGGGCCGTCGCGCATCACGGTCGTGGGGACGACGTCCCAGCCGCCGAGCTCGGAGACCACCTGGGCCGCCACCTCGCGGCCGGCAAGGGTGCCTTCGGG
>NZ_JBFULD010000204.1:0-7735 GCF_056400505.1 Terrabacter sp. P5_B1 | reverse complement strand
GCCCCACCTCGGGCGGCGGGCCCCCCGGTCCGGGCGCGGTGCTGCGGGGTTCGGTCAGCGATGACTGCACTCGGCCAACCTAGCGGCGCGGATGCACCGAGAGCGGCTTTGTCACGTCCGGCATTCAACGCGTGTCTGAACTCCTGGCGTGACCGGGGGCCCTCCCCGCAGCCGGGACGCGAAGAAGCCCCGGACCCTGTGCGGGTCCGGGGCTTCTTCGGGGCGATCAGCCCTGAGCGGTGTGGCTCAGTTGCCGGTCAGCTTCTCACGGAGCGCAGCGAGCGCCTCGTCCGAAGCAAGGGTGCCCTCGACGGGAGCCGGGGCGTTGCGCGGGGCGCGCTCGCCGCGGTCGGCGCGGTCGGCGTCATCCGCGTCGGCGACGTCACCGGTCGCGGACGAGTAGGACGTCGCGGAGCCGGCGTTGGCCGCAGCCTCGGCGTCGGCCTTCGTCGCGGCGTCGACCTGCGTCTTGTGCGCCTCCCAGCGGGCGTGGGCCTCGGCGTACTGACGCTCCCACTTCTCGCGCTGGGCGTCGAAGCCCTCGAGCCACTCGTTCGTCTCCGAGTCGAAGCCCTCGGGGTACTTGTAGTTGCCCTGCTCGTCGTACTCCGCGGCCATGCCGTAGAGCGTCGGGTCGAACTCGGACGCCGAGACGGCCTGGTCGTTCGCCTGCTTGAGCGACAGCGAGATGCGACGACGCTCGAGGTCGATGTCGATGACCTTGACGAAGATCTCGTCGCCGACGTTGACGACCTGCTCCGGCAGCTCCACGTGGCGCTCGGCCAGCTCGGAGATGTGCACGAGGCCCTCGATGCCGTCCTCGACGCGCACGAACGCACCGAAGGGGACGAGCTTGGTGACCTTGCCGGGGACGACCTGGCCGATGGCGTGCGTGCGAGCGAAGTGCTGCCACGGGTCCTCCTGCGTCGCCTTCAGCGACAGGGAGACACGCTCACGGTCCATGTCGACGTCGAGCACCTCGACGGTGACCTCGGTGCCGACCTCGACGACCTCGGACGGGTGGTCGATGTGCTTCCACGACAGCTCGGAGACGTGGACGAGACCGTCGACGCCGCCGAGGTCCACGAACGCACCGAAGTTGACGATCGAGGACACGACGCCCGAACGGACCTGGCCCTTCTGGAGCTCCTTGAGGAACGTCGTGCGCACCTCGGACTGCGTCTGCTCGAGCCAGGCACGGCGCGACAGGACCACGTTGTTGCGGTTCTTGTCGAGCTCGATGATCTTGGCCTCGATCTCCTTGCCGACGTACGGCTGGAGGTCGCGGACACGGCGCATCTCGACGAGCGAGGCGGGCAGGAAGCCGCGGAGGCCGATGTCGAGGATGAGACCACCCTTGACGACCTCGATGACGGTGCCGGTGACGACGCCGTCCTCTTCCTTGACCTTCTCGATCGTGCCCCAGGCGCGCTCGTACTGCGCACGCTTCTTGGACAGGATCAGACGGCCTTCCTTGTCCTCCTTCTGGAGGACGAGGGCCTCGACCTCGTCACCGACCTTGACGATCTCGCCGGGGTCGACGTCGTGCTTGATGGACAGCTCGCGCGAGGGGATGACGCCCTCGGTCTTGTATCCGATGTCGAGCAGGACCTCGTCCCGGTCGACCTTGACGATCACACCCTCGACGATGTCGCCGTCGTTGAAGTCCTTGATGGTGGCGTCGATCGCCGCAAGGATGTCTTCCTGAGAGCCGATGTCGTTGATCGCAATCTCAGGCGCGGTCTTCTCGACCGTGTTGGCAGTCATGTAGTAGGAACTCCGATTGTGGACGGTTAGATTGGTGACCTCGCGACGGTGACCTGACGGCCCGCGCCCCGATGTCTTGTGGACAGGTTGAACACTGATCGTGCGCACACGAATGTGCTCGGCAATCCTATCCGCGCTGTCAGTACCCGGTCAAAAGAGAGCACGTATGCCGTGAGCACGCCCACCGAGGCCACCCGACGACCCGCTCCCCCGACCGAGACGGCCACGGCCAACCGCACGTGGTGGGACCACGAGGCCACGTCGTACTACGTCGAGCGCGGGTCGTTCCTCGGGGACACCGACTTCGTCTGGGGACCCGAGCGCCTCCGCGAGGAGGACGCCCGCCTGCTCGGTGACCCCGCCGGGCAGGTCGTCCTCGAGATCGGCGCCGGCTCGGGCCAGTGCTCACGCTGGCTCGCCGCCCACGGCGCGACGGTCGTGGCCACCGACCTGTCCGCCGGCATGGTCGCGACCGGAGTCGCCGTCAACGACAGCCTCGACCCAGCCCTCGCCGCCACGGTCCACGTGCCGTTCGCACAGTGCGACGGGCGCGCCCTCCCGTTCGCGGACGCGTCCTTCGACACGGTCTTCACGGCATACGGCGTCGTGCCGTTCGTCGCGGACTCCGACGTCGTCATGGCGGAGGCCGCTCGCGTGCTGCGGCCCGGCGGCCGGTTCGTCTTCTCGACGACCCACCCCGTGCGGTGGGCCTTCCCCGACGATCCGGGTCCGGGCGGGCTCACCGCTCGCCACTCCTACTTCGACCGCACGCCCTACGTCGAGCAGGACGACGCGGGACGGGCGACGTACGTCGAGCACCACCGCACGATCGGGGACCGGGTGCGCGAGATCTCGGCCGCCGGGCTCGTGCTCGTCGACCTCGTGGAGCCGGAGTGGCCCGAGGGGCACGAGAAGCCCTGGGGTGGGTGGTCGCCGCTGCGCGGGCGGGTCATCCCCGGCACGGCGATCTTCGTCTGCCACAAGCCGCGCTGAACGGCTCTCCGCCGGAGACGCCGAGAGGCCAGGAGCTGGTCCTGGTTCGTGGCCTCCCGACAGCAGCGGTCCGAAGCGGTCAGAGGAAGCGGCGCCTCAGCAGCACGGAGCCACCCGCGAGGCCGAACACGCCCGCCGCAGCGGCCGCGCGGCCGGCGTTGGCGGAGCCTGCTCCGTCGACACCCGCGAGCTCGTAGGAGTAGGCCGTCGCGCCGGCCGCACCCTCAGGGGCGCCGTAGGCCATGCCCTCGGCCTTGGCCCGCCGGGCACCGACCTCGATGAGGGCGTACTTCTCGCCGTAGTCCGCCGCCGTCGCCTTGCCGGCCTCGACGAGCTTCTTCGTCCCCTCGTCGGACAGGCGCTGAGCCCCGTCCTTGAGCTGCGGCGCCCCCGCGGCGGCATCCGTGAGACCGGCTGCCAGCTGGCTCGTGCCCCCGGCCGCGTCGGCGAGGCCGTCGGACAGCTGACCGGCACCGTGCTCGAGCTTGGCGGTCCCGTCGTCGAGCTGCCCCGCACCGTCCGCGAGCATACCGACCCCGGCATCGAGCTGGTCGGCACCGGTCGCAAGGTCAGTGGACCCGTTCGCGAGCTTGGCGGCACCTGCTCCGAGGTCCTTGGCCCCGGTCGCGACCTGCGACGTGCCGCCGTGGACCTGGTCCGCACCGATCGTGAGCTGATCGATGGCGTCGAGCAGGTCGACGCCACCGAGGCGGAGCGCGTCCACGCCGTCCTGGAGGTCGTTGACGCCGCCGCGGAGGGTCTTGTCCTTCGCGTGGTCGGTCGGCGTGCCGATGCCGCCCTGCACCTTGCCGACGACGCCGTCGACGAGCTTCGTGACGCCGCCGTCGACGAGGTCGACACCCTCGAGCAGGCCCGGGACCTTCGGGTCGCAGATGCCGGCGAGCGTCGTGTTGCTCAGGCCGCACTCGACCTTGACGAGACCAAAGGCCGCGTCGCTGAGCTTGYCCTTGAGCAGCCCAAGACCGCCGGAGACCTTCTCCAGCCCGGCCTTCGCATCCGTGGTGTCCTGACGCAGGGTCGACAGGCCGCCCGCGACCTGACCCAGCACGGTCTTGCAGAAGGTCCCGCAGTCGGCTGACCCGCTCGCGAGCGCGACTCCGCCGTCGAGCCGGTCGATCCCACCGCCTGTGGCGAGCGCGCCGGCAAGTCCGGCGTGGACCTGGTCGACGCCGCCCTTGAGCTGGTCGATGCTGCCGTCCGTCTCGGTGGCGGCCGCGAGACCCGCGCGGATCTGGTCGACCCCGTCGATGAGCGTGCCGTCCTGGCCCTTCGCGCCCAGGCCGGCGCGCAGCTTGGCGATACCTGCGTGGAGCGGCTTCGCCTCGTCCGGGAGACCGCCGACGCCGTCGAACAGCTGGGTCAGGCCCGCGTCGACCCGGTCGAGACCGTCGGCGACCTGGGCGAGACCATCGAGCAGCTCGGGCGCGTTGTCGCCCACGAGGTGCAGGCCCTGGGCGACCTGGGCTGCGCCGCCATCCACCTGCGCCGCGCCGCCGCTCAGCTTCTTCGCGCCGGCGTCGAGCTGGCCGGCGCCGTCTGCGACCTGACCGGCTCCGTCCGCGACCTGGGCTGAGCCGTCCTTGGCGGCGCCCGCACCGGAACGCAGCTTCGACGTGCCGTCCTTGAGCTGGCCGGCACCGCTGGCGAGTGCTCGTGACCCGGGCAGGGCCTGGGCACCGAGACCCGCGTCGAGCTTCTTCGCGCCGTCGCGCAGCTGGATGAGACCGGCGAGCATCGTGCTCGCTCCGTCGCGCAGCTTGAGCAGGTTGGCGTCGATCTCGGTGGCACCGGCAGTCAGGGTCGCACCGGTCGTGGCACCACTCCTGTAGCTCGCGGCGCCGCCCTTGAAGGACGGGCTGTCGAGAGGGCTCACCGGCAGCGCCGACACGTTGGCCTCGGGCAACGTGCCGTCGACGATGTCGGCCGCGTAGCCGAAGGCTGCGGTGGGCGTGCCGATGGGGCCGAAGAGCGTCATCGTGAAGGTCAGCTTCGTCCCGCCGCGACCGTCGCCGGCGACGTTGGCCTCCTTGGAGCTGACGTTCGTGAACCTGTCGGGCAGCGTCGTCGTGAGCGAGCCGACCATCGGGATGACGACGCTCTGAGTGGCGGAAGCGTTGTGCCCGGTGCCGTCGTCGAAGGTGATGACCTGGGGGGTCCCCGTCACGTTCTTGACTGTGTAGCGCACCTCCAGGTGGCCGCTGCGGCCGAGGAGGTCACCGGGCTCGACGGGCCGGCCGTCGAGCAGGTAGGCGACCTGGACCTCGAGCGGCAGCTTCTTCGTGAAGTCGCTGACGGTCCGGAGCTGCTGCTCGCCGTCGACGTCGAAGCGGCCGACCATGACGCCGTCCTTGACATCGAGGCCACCGAAGCCGTCGAGGTTTCGCAGGCCCTGCGCCTCGACCGGGTTGCGCAGGTCGACGGTGCCCCGGCCCTTCATCGCGACCTGCTCGTAGACACGGGCGACGTCGACCTTGCCCGAGGCGTCGAGGTAGGCCTGCACCGTCTCTGTGTTGGAGACCTGCACCGAGCCACTGCCGGCGGCGGCCGCCGGTGTCGCAGCGAGCAGGAGAAGCGTGGGCATGGCCGCCAGTCCGGCGACGATGGTGGCGAGGGTCCGCTTGCTCATCGGGTGGCTCCCGTCATGAGGCCGTCGAGGTCGGTGGTGGCGTCGGAGTCCTTGGAAGACGTCTCGGCTTCGTCGGCGGACGCACGATGCCGCGCGGGTGAGCCGGACGGGTTCGCCTGCGCCGCAATCAGGTTCGTTGCCAGGTACCCGAGGCCGACGGCAAGGAGCACCGTCGTGGCCGCGGCCGGGGACTCCCTGAGGAACTGCGACGGGGCGTTCGTGTAGACCGACTCGTAGGCGCCCACGATCGAGGCAGCGCCGACCAGACCGCTCCACAGCGGCAGGCGGCCACGGCTCGCGGCGGTGACGACCGCGATGAGTGCCACGACGACGAACGCGGCGACGGCGCGGCCGGCCGACGAGTCGGGCAGCACCGCGGCACGCAGCGCGAAGCCGAGCCAGGCGAGCAGGAAGCCGGCGAGGAAGCCTGCCACCTTCCCCCAGGCGGGTCGGTGTGGGACGAGTCCGAGAACACCGCCGAGAGCCGCGCCGAGAAGGGCGACGTGCTCGAGGTCGAGACCGAGCGTGCTGCTCAGTCCGATGATGACCGCCGCGAAGACGGCGAGACACAGACCTGTGACCAGGCTTCTGACCATGTCCACCTCACAGTAAAAGCACCCGTCTCCGTTGGCGGGTGCAAGTTACCGGTCAGTATGTCGGCGAGACCAAGATGACGAGCGACAAATGGGTTAAGAGGCCCAACCGTGCCCAAACCGTGACCCGAGCGACATTTCGACTCACTCTCGTGGGAGTGACGAGCGACGGGCTAGTGCGCTGCGTCGTGCCAGGAGTGCCCGACGCCGACGTTGATGTCGAGCGGCACATCGAGCTCGGCGGCATGGCCCATCTCGTGGCGGACGAGCTTCTCGACGTCATTGCGCTCACCGGCCGCCACCTCGAGGACGAGCTCGTCGTGGACCTGCAGCAGGATGCGGGACTTCGCCCCGGCCTCGACCAGCGCCCGGCCGACGCCGATCATCGCGACCTTCATGATGTCGGCGGCCGAGCCCTGGATCGGAGCGTTGAGCGCCATCCGCTCGGCCATCTCGCGGCGCTGCCGGTTGTCGGACGTCAGGTCGGGCAGGTAACGGCGACGGCCGAACATCGTCGCGGTGTAGCCGGTCCCCCTCGCCTCGGCGACGACCTCCTTGAGGTAGTCGCTGACGCCACCGAAGCGCTCGAAGTAGCCGTCCATGAGGCCGCGCGCCTCCTCGGTGCTGATGGTCAGCTGCTTGGAGAGACCGAAGGCCGACAAGCCGTAGGCAAGACCGTAGGACATCGCCTTGACCTTCGAGCGCATGGCCGAGGTGACGTCGTCGGGCTCGACGCCGAACACCTTCGAGCCGACGAACTTGTGGAGGTCCTCACCGGTGCGGAAGGCCTCGATGAGCCCCTCGTCGCCGGACAGGTGCGCCATGACGCGCATCTCGATCTGGGAGTAGTCGGCCGACATGAGCGCGTCGTAGCCCTCGCCCACGACGAAGAGCTCGCGGATGCGACGCCCCTCCTCGGTGCGGATCGGGACGTTCTGGAGGTTCGGCTCGGTGGAGCTGAGACGACCCGTGGCCGCGATGGTCTGCAGGTACGTCGTGTGGATGCGGYCGTCGTCGGCCACCGACTTCTGCAGCCCCTCGACGGTGACGCGCAGACGCGCCGCGTCACGGTGACGCAGCAGCGCCTCGAGGAAGGGGTGCTCGGTCTTGGTGAAGAGGTCGGTCAGCGCGTCGGCGTCGGTGGTCCAACCGGTCTTCGTCTTCTTCGTCTTCGGCATGCCGAGGGTGCCGAAGAGCACCTCCTGGAGCTGCTTGGGCGAGCCGAGGTTGATCTTCTCGCCGCCGATGGCGTCCCAGGCGTCCTGCTGGGCCTGCGCGACCTTGGCGGCGAAGTCGCCCTCGAGGGAGTCCAGGCCCGCCACGTCGACGGCGATGCCGGTGCGCTCCATGCGGGCCAGGACGTCCACGAGCGGGATCTCCACCTCGGCCAGGAGCTGCTCGCCACCGGTGGCGGCGACCTGGTCGTCGAGCACGGCGGCGAGGTCGCGCACGGCGGTCGCGCGCACCATCTCCTTCTGGGCGGCCTGCTCATCGGCGTCGCCGCCGAAGTCGAGCATGCCCTGACCGTCGGTCGGGGCCGACCCACTCAGCTCGCGGTGCAGGTTGCGCAGCACGAGGTCGTCGAGGTGGTAGGTGCGCTGGTCGGGCTTGACGAGGTATGCCGCGAGCTGGGTGTCGCTCGTCAGCCCGCCGAGCGACCAGCCGCGGGCGGCGAGGGCCTCGATCGGACCCTTGGCGTCGTGCATGGCCTTGGGGCGCGTGGCGTCCTCGAGCC
>NZ_JBFULD010000203.1:0-7778 GCF_056400505.1 Terrabacter sp. P5_B1 | reverse complement strand
GGATCGCGCAGGTCGATGCCGACGATCTTGAGCCGGTGGATCCAGTCGGCGCTGTCCTCCATCGAGGCGAAGCGGCGCATGGCGTCCTTGGGGAAGCGCGTCGTGATCGTCGTGTGCGCGCCGTCGCGCAGCAGGCGCAGCGCGATGTACATCCCGATCTTCGCGCGGCCGCCGGTGAGCAGGGCGCGCTTGCCCGTGAGGTCGGTGCGCTGGTCGCGCTTGCCGTGCGAGCGGGCAGCGCAGTCGGGGCACAGCCAGTGGTAGAACGCGTCCACGAGCGTGTAGTCGCGCTTGCAGATGTAGCACCCGCGCGGGTTGACGAGCTCACCGGCGAACGCGCCGGATGCGTTGGAGACCAACGGGATTCCCTTGGTCTCGTCGTCGATCCGCATGGGCGAACCGGTGGCCGTCGCCTCGATGACCTGGCGGTCGGCCTTGCGTTCCGCCCACGTCTTCGCGTTGCGCCGATCCTTCTTGAGCCGCTTGTACATCAGGGACGCGGCGCGCTTGAGGGTCTCGAAGTCGGGGTCGTCGATCTCGAGCGAGGGGGCCAGGGCGAGCACCCGCACGGTGGTCGCGACGTCCTCGGGGTCGAGGTGCACGACAGCGGCGGGGTCCAGCTCGATCTCGGTGTCACTCACCGCGCAAGGGTACGCGGGCTGCCCCGGCGGCCCCAATCGTCGGCGAAACGCTTGCGATGGGGGCCGCCGGGACCGGAGCCGACCCGTCCGAAACGGGTGGCCCGTCAGTTCGCGGTCGACGGCTTGACGGCAAGCGTCACGGAGACGTCCTGGCGCGCGCCGCCGCGGATGACGGTCAGGGTGGCCTTGTCACCGACGGTCATCTCACGGATCTGGGCGACGAGCGCCGTCGCCGAGTCGATGCGCTGGCCGTCGACGGCAATGATGACGTCGCCGTTCTTGACACCGGCGTTCGCGGCGGGCGTGCTGGGGTTGACGGACACGACCTGAGCCCCCGCGCGCTTCGCGGCGCCGTCCGAGACGACCGTGTCGCGGGTGCTGACGCCGAGGTAGGAGTGCTCGGCCTTGCCGCTCTTGATCAGCTGGCCGGCGATGGACTTCGCCTCCTTGACCGGGATCGCGAAACCGATGCCGATGTTGCCGCTCTGGCTGCCGCCCGAGCTCTGCCCCAGCGAGGCGATCGAGCTGTTGATGCCGATGAGCTCGCCCTTGCCGTTGACGAGCGCGCCGCCCGAGTTGCCCGGGTTGATCGCAGCGGACGTCTGGATGGCGTTCGTCACGACCTCGTCCCCGGACGACTGCTGCTGACCCAGGGGGGACTGGCTCGACGGGCCGGTGCTGACCGGGCGGTCGAGGGCCGAGATGATGCCCGTCGTCACGGTGCCCGAGAGGCCGAGGGGGTTGCCGACCGCCATGGCCGGGTCGCCCACCTTGAGGGCCTCGGAGCTGCCGAGGCTGATCGGCGTCAGGTCGCCGGGGCCGTTGCTCAGCTTGATGACGGCGAGGTCGGTCGACGCGTCGGTGCCGACGATCGTCGCGCCGTAGGTGCGGCCGTCGCTCAGGGTCACGGTGATCGCACCGTTGCCCGTGGCGTCGCCCACGACGTGGTTGTTCGTCAGGATGTGCCCGCTCTTGTCGAAGACGACTCCCGAGCCGGCGCCAGAGCCCTGCTGCGTGGTCACGTCGATGCTGACGACGCTCGGTGAGACCGCGGCGGAGACGGCGGCCCAGTCGGGCGCGGAGGCATTGCCCTGCACGACGGTGGGCGAGCTGTTCTGGTTCGAGTTCGTCGTCGCCGTCGCGGCGGGGGTCGACCCGGTGGCCGTGCTCGGGCCGCCCAGCTGCGTGGCGGCATACGTGCCTCCGCTGGCGAGGACGGCTGCGAGCAGGGCGACCCCGACGGTCTGGCTGAAGCGGTTGTCGCGCTTCGGGGCAGGCCGGCTGCCCTCACCCAGCGGCGGCGTCGGCGGGGCCGGCGGCGCGGGGGGTGTGGACTGGCTGTAGTAGCCGCCCTGCGGGATCTGCTGGGTGTGGTCCTCGGGTGCCATGGTCATGGCTCCTCCTCGCTCTGGTCTGTGGCTCCATCAGACCTACCCAGCTTTGGACTCCGTTGTGGCATTCCTAGGAATCGGCTGTGCCTTGGGCTGCGCCGAGGTGATGCAGCTCACTCTCCTCGTCCGGGCGCCGAACGGGGATCTGCACGACGAACGTCGCCCCGCCACCGGGCGTCTCACGCACCCGAACGCTGCCGCCGTGCGCCTCGATGATCGCGTGCACGATCGCGAGCCCGAGCCCGTTGCCGCCACCCCTGCCGCGACTGCGTGAGCGGTCGGCGCGGTAGAAGCGCTCGAAGACGTCGGCGCGCTCGTTGGGAGGTATGCCTTGTCCGTGGTCGCGCACGTGGAGTGCGACGTGGCGCGCGTCCACGCGGCCGACGAGGATCTCGATCGGGGTGCCTGCGGGGGTGTGGATCCGGGCGTTGGTCACGAGGTTGGTGACGACCTGTCGCAGCTGTTGCTCGTCGGCCTGCAGCTCCGTCGGCTCGATGGGCCCGTAGATGCCGGTGGCGACGATGTGACGGTCGGGCGCGATGGTGCGGGCGTCCTGTGCGGCGTCAGCGGCCAGCACGGCGAGGTCGACGGTCTGCAGCTCGAGCGGGCGCTCACCGTCGAGACGAGCCAGGGTGAGCAGGTCCTCGACGAGGCCGCTCATCCGGTGCGCCTCGGACTCGATGCGACCCATGGCGCCGGTCACGGCGTCGGCCGTCGGGAGGGCACCCTGGCGGTAGAGCTCGGCGTAGCCACCGACGGCGGCCAGCGGCGTGCGCAGCTCGTGCGAGGCGTCGGCGATGAAGCGCCGCATCTTCGCCTCGTTGGCCTCGCGCACGGCGAAGCTCTGCTCGATGCGGGCCAGCATCGCGTTGAGCGAGCGCGACAGCGAGGCGACCTCGTCGTCGGTGTCGGGCACGTCGACGCGCTGGGTCAGGTCGCCCACCGCGATCTGGGCCGCGGTGTCCTCGATGCGGGTCAGGGGCCGGAAGGTCCGGCGGATGAGGAACCAGCCGAGCGCGGCCGTGACGATGAGGGTGATGGCACCGATCCCGGCGGCATACAGCAGGAACCGGTCGACGGTGCGGTCGAGTGTGCTCAGGGGGAGGGCCAGCACGTAGATCTCGCTGTCCGACTCGTTGAGCTGGGCCAGCGCGAGCCACTCCGCGTCGCCGCTGGTCGAGCTGATCCGGAAGGGGACACGCCCCGTGACCTTGGGGTCGGACGCCGACAGGTTCGGGATCTTCGCCACGTCCTGCTCGGTGACGGCCTCACCCAGGGAGCTGACCGAGCCGGTGCGCAGGTCGATGATCCGGGTCGTGAACCCCGTGGGCAGCTGCGGGCCGGCCGCACTGAGCTCTGCTGGGTCGATGGACGACAGGCTCGCGGCGTAGACGCGCAGCTCCTGCTCGGTCTGGTTGAGCAGGTAGACCCGCAGCAGGGCGCTGACGACGAGCGAGGTGATGGCCAGGGCGACGGCGATGAGCCCTAGCGTGACCGCGAGCAGCCGCCACCGCAGTGGCATGGCCCGCAGCGGGGGCAGCCTCTGCTTCCGGCCGCCCACGGCGACGGCCGGCTCGGCGGTCACGTCGCCATCCGGTCAGGAGGTGGTCAGCTCGGGGGGCACGCGGAGAACGTAACCCACACCGCGCTTGGTGTGGATGAGCGAGGGCCCGTCGGCGTCGATCTTGCGCCGAAGGTAGGAGATGTAGGACTCGACGATGCCGGACTCGCCGCGGAAGTCGTAGTCCCAGACGTGGTCGAGGATCTGGAGCTTCGACAGGAYCCGGTTGGGGTTGAGCAGCAGGTAGCGCAGCAGCTTGAACTCGGTGGGGGACAGGTCGATGACGC
This sequence comes from Terrabacter sp. P5_B1, assembly GCF_056400505.1. NCBI lineage: Bacteria > Bacillati > Actinomycetota > Actinomycetes > Micrococcales > Intrasporangiaceae > Terrabacter > Terrabacter sp. P5_B1. Next base: position 3,898 of record NZ_JBFULD010000203.1, on the reverse strand, counting down.
GGCCACCACGGCGCACCTCGTGGGAGTCCTCGTTGAGCTCCAGGTCGTGGAAGCGCAGCGTCGCGCCGTCGTCGCTCTGGCCGCGCGTGCGGCGCAGCACGGCGCGGATGCGCGCGATGACCTCCTCGAGGCTGAAGGGCTTCGTGACGTAGTCGTCGCCGCCCACGGTGAGGCCCTGGATCTTGTCGCCCGTCGCGTCGCGCGCGGTGACGAAGACGATGGGCTGCTGGCGCCCGCGGTCACGCAGGCGCCGCGTCACCTCGAAGCCGTCGACGTCAGGCAGCATGACGTCGAGCACGACGAGGTCGGGCTCGGACTCTGCCGCCATGGCGAGGGCGCTGGTGCCGTCGGCGGCCGTCTCGACCTCGAAGCCGGCGAAGCGGAGCGACGTCGCGAGCAGCTCACGGATGTTCGGCTCGTCCTCGACGACGAGCAGGCGTGCCTCTGCGGCCTGTGCTGTCTGGGTGTCCACACCGAACAGTGTCGGCACGTTCGCTGGGAGTTCGCTGGGAGTTGCTCGGATCGCCGCGACAAGCGGCTCAGAGGTCGTCGGCGTCGACGATCCGGTAGGCGTAACCCTGTTCGGCGAGGAAGCGCTGACGGTGCGCGGCGAAGTCCGCGTCGACGGTGTCACGCGACACGATCGTGTAGAAGTGCGCGGTGCGCCCGTCCCCCTTCGGCCGCAGGACGCGGCCGAGGCGCTGGGCCTCCTCCTGACGCGAGCCGAAGGTGCCGCTGATCTGGATCGCGACGCTCGCCTCGGGAAGGTCGATGGAGAAGTTCGCGACCTTGCTGACGACGAGGGTCGTGATCTCGCCGGTGCGGAAGGCGTCGTAGAGGCGCTGGCGCTCCCTGACCGTCGTCTCCCCGGTGATCACCTCGGCGCCGAGCCGCTCGGCCACCTCGTGGAGCTGGTCGAGGTACTGCCCGATGACCAGCGTCGGCTCGCCGGAATGCTGCTTCGCCAGCTTCTCGACGACGGGCAGCTTGGCGTCGGAGCACGACGCGAGGCGGTAGCGCTCCTCGGGCTCGCTCACGGCATACGCCATCCGCTGCCCGTCGGGGAGGCTGACTCGCACCTCGATGCAGTCGGCGGGGGCGATGTAGCCCTGGGCCTCGATGTCCTTCCACGGCGCGTCGAAGCGTTTCGGCCCGATGAGGCTGAAGACGTCGGCCTCCCGGCCGTCCTCGCGCACGAGCGTCGCCGTCAGGCCGAGGCGGCGGCGCGCCTGCAGGTCGGCCGTCATTCGGAAGATCGGMGCCGGCAGCAGGTGCACCTCGTCGTAGACCACGAGGCCCCAGTCGCGCGCGTCGAGCAGGTCGAGGTGCGCGTAGGCGCCCTTCCGCTTCGTCGTCAGCACCTGGTAGGTCGCGATGGTGACGGGACGGATCTCCTTGCGGGCGCCGGAGTACTCGCCGATCTCGTCCTCGGTCAGCGTCGTGCGCTTGATCAGCTCGTCCTTCCACTGCCGCGCACTGACGGTGTTGGTCACGAGGATGAGCGTCGTCGCCTTGGCGGCCGCCATGGCGCCGGCGCCGACGAGGGTCTTGCCCGCGCCGCAGGGCAGCACGACGACGCCGGAACCGCCGTGCCAGAAGCCGTCGACGGCGTGCTGCTGGTAGGGGCGCAGGTGCCAGCCGTCCTGCCGGAGGTCGATCGGGTGCGCCTCGCCGTCGACGTAACCGGCCAGGTCCTCGGCCGGCCAGCCGATCTTGAGCAGCTCCTGCTTGAGGGTGCCGCGCTCGCTCGGGTGCACGACGACGGCCAGGTCGTCGAGTCGCTCGCCGGTCAGCGGCTTGATCTTCTTGTGCCGCAGCACCTCCTCGAGCACCGGGCGGTCCGTCGTGCGCAGCACGAGGCGCGTGCCCTCGGCGGAGTCGGCGACCCCCTCCTTCTCGAGGGTCAGACGGCCGTAGCGGTCCATGGTGTCGGCCACGTCGACGAGCAGGGCGTTCGGGACGGCATACCTGCTGTGCGTCATGAGGGCGTCGACGACCTGCTCGGCGTCGTGCCCGGCCGCGCGCGCGTTCCACAGGCCGAGCGGGGTGATGCGGTAGGTGTGCACGTGCTCGGGGGCGCGCTCGAGCTCGGCGAACGGCGCAATGGCACGTCGGGCCGCCTCGGCGGTCGGGTGGTCGACCTCGAGGAGGAGGGTCTTGTCGCTCTGCACGATCAGCGGTCCGTCATTCATCGACTCGTCCAACCGTCGGCGGCGTGCGGGTGTTCCCGGGGGGCGAGGTCACGCCTGACAGTATGGGGGCATGCGATCCCCACAGGTCGAGGCGGCGACGGGGCTGCCCGCGAAGGTGACGATCTACGAGGTCGGCCCGCGCGACGGGCTGCAGAACGAGAAGACGGTCGTGCCGGCCGCGACGAAGGTCGAGTTCATCCGGCGACTCGAGGCTGCTGGCCTCGGGACCATCGAGACGACGTCCTTCGTGCCCGCGAAGTGGGTGCCGCAGATGGGTGACGCCGCGGAGGTGCTCGCCGGACTCGGCGCCGACGGGGTGGGCCGGCGGCGACCCGCCCTCGTGCCCAACGAGCGCGGCCTCGACCGCGCCGAGGAGCTCGGGCTGAGCGCGATCGCGATCTTCGGGTCGGCCACCGAGACCTTCGCGCAGAAGAACCTCAACCGGTCGGTGAGCGAGCAGTACGCCATGTTCGAGCCGGTCGTGAAGCGCGCCCTCTCGGGCGGGATGTGGGTGCGGGCCTACGTCTCGATGTGCTTCGGCGACCCGTGGGAGGGGCCCGTCCCGGTCGAGCAGGTCGTCGAGACGGCCGAGCGGCTCATGGACCTCGGATGTCACGAGCTGAGCCTCGGCGACACGATCGGGGTCGGCACGACCGGCCACGTGCACCGGCTGCTCGAGGCGCTCGGTGCACGGGGGATCGGCACCGACCGCGTCGCCGTGCACTTCCACGACACGTACGGCCAGGCCCTCGCCAACACGATGGCGGCCCTGCGCGACGGGGTCTCGATCGTCGACGCGGCAGCCGGAGGCCTCGGCGGCTGCCCCTACGCGAAGTCGGCCACCGGCAACCTCGCCACCGAGGACCTCGTGTGGGCGCTGCACGGAGCCGGGGTCGAGACGGGGGTCAACCTCGACGCCCTCGTCGGGACCTCGGTGTGGATGGCGCAGCAGCTCGGCCGGCCCTCGCCGAGCAACGTCGTCCGGGCCCTCGCGGGCGCCTGAGCGGGCCGAACGGCCGGAACGAACCCGGTTCTCGGCCGCTGGAGGGGGTTTCCCGCCGTCGCTCCGGCCGAGGTGCCCGTCAGGCGGGCGGCTGGTCCTTGGCGTGGTCGTCCACCGCGACGGCCAGCCGGTCGTGCCGGCTCGACGTCGGCAGCCCCTTGGGCACCGCCCACGACCGGAGCACACCGCCCTCCTCGAGCCGCAGGTCGAAGTGCGGACGCGGCTTCCGGTGGTCGTGGAGCACGTGTGCCGGCCGGTGCCCATCGTGACTCCCGTTGCCTGACATGGGGGCTCAGCTCTCGAGCGTCGCGCCAATGATGCGGTGGACCGAGAAGGACTTCTCGTGCCCGGACTCGTCGGTGGCCCGGACCCGACCGCCCTCGACCCGCTGCGGGTGGATGAGGTGGCGGCTCGTGGCGCCGTGGCCGTCGGAGTAGCCGATCCACACGCCGTGCCGGTCGGCGACCGCGTCGCGCAGCAGCGACAGCGTCACGACGGGGTCCATCGCCTGGATGCGCGGGCCGGGGCGCGTCTCGTCCTCGACCCGACGCTGGTCGGCCGTGGCCTCGGCAGCGCGCAGCCCGTCGACGAGCGACTGGGTGTGGGGCCGGTCGACGGGAGAGACCATCGGGCCCGGGCCCCGGCGGCGTGACCCGGCGCGGCGGCGTGGCGTCTCGGCATGGACGACGGTGCCGTCCTGGCC